>NZ_JBEZXZ010000180.1:0-18429 GCF_040638275.1 Actinoplanes sp. NPDC026623
GCGGGGTCTTTACGTTGGTATGTCCCTCTCGCTGAGCATGTTCGCGGACAGCCCGTCACCAGTTACGTACCGAACTTCTGCCTACGCGCTTAGTCCAGGTGGAGCGCCCTGCCGGACGCACGACCTTGGACCAGGCGGGCGTTGGGTCTGGCTGCGGATCGCTACCCCAGTTTCCTAGACAACACCGTCGTGCACGCACCCCATACCGGCGACCACGTCCGCATGGCCGGCCTCGACGCCGTCGGTCCGATCGCCGGCTACCGCCGACTCAGCTAACAACCCGGACACATTTGGACGGCGAGCCGCCAACGCGGCTGGTCGTCCGCGACTGAGGCTGACTGTGGCTGGTTACGCGCTCACCGCCTCGTGCGTGCCTGCTGCTCGACCCCGACCATTCTCGTGATGCGAGCCCACGGCAGGAATGAACTCGGGCCAGCGGCCTCGCGCTCACAGGGCATACGGCTGCGCGCTGCCAGCTCGGATGGAGCGTGTTAAAGAGTGGGCTTCAGATTTTCGGTCTGATGATCGTCGCTGAGTCGACAGCCTCGGCCGCATGGGCAGCCGGGTGAGCACCAATTGCGGGTGGCGTCGTCCAAGATATCAGCTTTAGACCGCTTCGTGCCTGCTCGAGTCGACACATCGAGCACTACGAGACAGACCCTTGAGCCCGATTTCCCTACAAGATCCCTAGCAATAGATCATCCGAAGTGGACAGCTTAACAAGATCAAGCAGTCTGTGAGCAGGCAAACTCTGGAGCGGGCGACGAGAATCGAACTCGCGTAATCAGTTTGGAAGAACGGCGGTTTCCAATAATCCGACGTAGCTTCCATGACGACCCGGGTCACGCCCAGGCAGGGGAAATGATCGGCCAGGGCGAGCAGTGAGCGGGTCATCGTGGTGTGGGTACTGACTTCCTGCATCCGTCTACCCGGCGCGGTGTCACTGGGAACGCGGACACAAGCGACGAGTTCGCCTTGCCGATGTCGAGCGCGGCGACCCGCGCGATGATCTCTTCCTGGTCCTCGGTGTCCTTCAGCACTGACGCTTCTCCTGCCCGGTCCGGGGATGCCGGGACGGTCGCCCGCAGGAGCCGGCAGGGCAGAAGCGAAGCTAATCCACGTGCTCGAAGCGACAAGGAAGGGCCCATCACCCGGCTCCCAGCGCCCGACTAGGCCACGACCTCACACGGATCAAGGAGCGAACGGCGTCGACGGGCAACCACCACCATTTTCAGCCCGGAAACGGGCTCCACGACAGAGGGATTGGGGACTAGTACGGCAGCCGCCATTCGTGATCATGGTTGGAGTTCGAGGGTGAGTCGGCGGGCGTAGTGGGCTCGTCTGGCTCGTGCTTGGTGTCGTCGTCGTCAGTTTGACCAGCGCAGACGGTAGGTGATGCTGCGGGTCGGCCGGATCAGTAGGACGTTGATCAGACGGCGGACCTCGTTGACGGTCAGCTCGATCATGTCGGGCTGGTCGTGGCGGTCTGCCGATCGGGCGTCGGCGGCGCAGATCGCGAGGGCGGCGAGGGCTGCCAGGGCCAGCGGATTTGTCGGAGACGAGGCCGGCGATGGCGTTGATGGTCTCGGGGAGCAGTTCGCGTCGGCCGGTGAAGCGTTGTAGGACGCGCCACCATTTCAGCTCTGCGATGGTGTGCTCGACCGTGATCCGTTGCGAGGACTGGTGTTTGCGGTCGTGTTCCCACGCGGCCTGCCGCTCGGGTGGTGTCCCGGGTCGGAGTTTCAACGGCGGCGCGGAGACCTGCTCGTGGTGGTCTCGGGCGAGTCCTTGGTAGCCGGCGTCGACCAGCAGTTCGACCTGCGGGTAGGCGTCGAGCAGGGCGTCGATGCCTTCGATCCGGGCGGCGGTGACGTCGTGCATGCGCCCGGGGCGGGTCGCGCCGCACCACAGGGTCGCCCCGTGGTGGTCGGCGGCGACGGTGGTCTTGATGGTGTTCTGTTTGAGCTTGCCGGAGACGAACGCTTTGCGGCCTGGGCGTCCTTGTCGGGGGCGGCGTACGCGGATCTCGGTGGCGTCCAGGCGCAGGGTGACACCTTCGGTGGCAGCGTAGGCGAACGCGTCGGCCAGGGTGTGCAGCCGTACTCCGGCCGGGGTGGCGAACTCGCGTCGGGCCAGTAGTGGACGGATCTGGGTGACGGCGCGGGTGACGGTGGCCCGGTCGACCTGGTACGCGACCGCGAGAGCGGCGTGCGGGATCGCGAGACGTAGGTGGACCAGGGTGATCACGACTCGGTCGGTGAAGGTCAGGCGGGGTCGGCGGCCGGCTCCTGCCTTGCGGATGCGGGCTCGGGTGCGGCGGGCGTGCAGCCGGTTCTCTCGGGCCGTCGTCCAGGCGGGTTGGAGTTCGGTCAGGAGTAGGCCCAGGTGGTTGCGGCTGAGTCCGGTGAAGGCACAATGGGCGAAGGCCGCGCGGATGGCTTTGATCGACACAATCAAGACATCTGCGCGCCGTCTATGTCTCGGTCAAGCCACCACGCCGACCCGATCTACTGTGCACCAGGTCGTTACAGAGCGCGGCCTGACCCACGGGGCAGCGATCTTTGACCGCGGATGCTCAGATGGGTGCATGCAGAGACTCAACAGGCGGATGAACCAGTCCGGCGCGTTGACCGGCTTCTCGGCCGGCCACGTCGGGCTGTGGATCGGCGGTTTGTTCGTGGTCGCGCTGGTCCTGCTGGGCACGGCGATCGCGCTCTTCTCCGGCTTCGACAAGACCACGGGCGGCCAGGTCGGCGTGGTGCGCAACGGCGGCGCCTTCGACAACAACCGAATCCGCCAGGTCATCACGCCTGGATCGGGCCTGACCTGGACGGGCATCGCGTCGGTCACCCACAAGTACCCGGCGCAGCAACGCTTCTACACGATCACCGCGGACACCTCCCGCGGCGACACCAGCGGCGTCGACGTGGTCACCACGCCGTCGAGCGACGGCGTCGACATGGGCATCGAGGGCACCATCTACTTCACGCTGAAGCTCGACGAGGCCAGCATCAAGGGCTTCGACGAGAAGTTCGGCACCCGCCAGTTCCGCGGCATCGACGGCGAGCTGCGCCACGCCTACGACGACGAGGCCGGCTGGAGCACGTTCCTCGACTCGATCGTCCGCCCGGTGATCGAGAACGACCTGCGCATCCAGGTCAACAATTTCCGTTGCGCCGAGCTCGTGTCCAGCTGCGCGCTGGTGCAGAACAAGGCCCCGGGAACGACCCGGCCCACGCCGGTCAACCCGGCCGGCGCGCAGAACAACACCAACATCGCCAAGATGCAGGACGCGGTCAACGAGAGCCTGCCAAAAGATCTCGACGACATGCTCGGCGGCGACTTCTTCGAGGGCATCCGCTTCAACCTGGCCCGGATCACGCTCCCGAAGAACGTGCAGGACGCGGTCAACAAGGCACAGGCGGCGTATGCGGCGGTCAGCGAGGCACAGGCGCGGGTGGCTCAGGCGCAGGCCGACGCCGACGCAAACAAGAAGCGCCAGGAGGGCTACAACGCCTGCCCGGCCTGTGCTCAGATTGACATCATCAAGGCGTTCCCGCCCGGTCTGACCACGTACGCCCCGGGCAGCGCGTCGGCCGTACCGCTGAAGTGAGGTCCTGATGCGTGTCGTCGCCCTGCTGGTCGGCGTGCTCGCGGTGATCCTGCTGGTGGCGCTCGTCGCCGCCGCGGCCGGCGCGGCCGCGCGGCGGCGGGAGACCCGGCTGTCGGCGGCGGCCCGGTGGCGCATGCGCCACTACGCCCATCGGGGCGAGACGGTGGTAACCGTGGCACTGACCCAACCGGACGGGCAGGTGATCGAGGAGCACGTGGTCGACCGTTTCCCCGACGGCGACGCGGAGTGGGAACAGCGGTTCCTCACGGCACGCGAGGAGGCGGAGCGGCGGGCGTTCCACCTCAACGCCGACCGCCCGGAGATCAGCGGCTGACCGTTCGCCGCGCAGTCAGGAATCGCGCAGCGCTAACGCCGACCACGGCCAACAATCTGCAGAGCGCTCTCCAAACAATCTGCAGAGCGCTCTCCCGCGCCCCTTGAGTCGGGCGAGTTGCCGGTGACCGAGTCTTCATCGATCACCCCGCCCGTGCCCTCAGCCGACTTCCTGTGCCAACCGTTGTGGCCGGTCTCTCCCCCGTTGGGGTTCTCCACCTCCGCAGCGAACTGCGGAATCATTCAGGGAACCGTGAGAACACCACAGTCGTACGCGCGATGCCATCCGAGCCCGTCTCAGGCCTGGTGCGAGTCGCATGGAATCCACACTTCTCGGCGACCCCTTATCGAGGCCGCGTTCGCCTCGTCCGCCTCCAAGATGAGCTGTGCCACCCCAAGGTCACGCAACGCCCAGTCGGCGACAAGCAGCACCGCCCAAGGTGCGATTCCGCGGCCGTGGTGGGCAGGGAAGACACTGTAGGCAACGGTTGCGGGGCAGTCGCGAGGGACGATGCTCAAGCCCGGCGGATGGCCGATCGGTCGAGCGAGATCTAGCATGATCTCCATGAGCGACGTCAACGCCGGCGAGTTACCCGAGCTGGTGTTCGCACTCCCGACCATCCCGGCCTCTGCCGGAGCTCTGGTACGTGGCCGCAACGGCCGATTACTCATCCTGAAGCCGACGTACAAGGGCGGTTGGACGATCCCGGGCGGGATTGTCGAGATCGGCGAGTCACCCTGGGACGCGTGTCGCCGCGAAACCAGAGAGGAGTCCGGCCTCGACGTCACCACGGGGCGACTTGTGTGCGTGGACTTCCTGCACCCACGGCCTGGCCGTCCGGGTGGTATGCGCTTCCTCTTCGACTGCGGCGTGTTCGACGACGCCGTCTTGGACACGCTGGTCATCCAGCCAGTCGAGATCGCCGAAAGCCGGATCCTGCCGATCGACACGGCGCTGCCTCTGCTCAGCGGACCGGTCCGACGTCGGGTACGCGCCGCCTGGAAGACAAAACGGGTGCGCTATCTCGAGGACGGCCGCCCTGCGCAGGGGATCAGCCCATAGCGGTCGGGAACCGACAACCGCAAATCGTGGAGGACGACGGTAATGGGCTACCAACTCACCGATAACCCCGCCCGATCATCTGATCAGCCAACGCAACGCCATGGCGGCGAACGACACTAGCCAGCAATCAGTGCCGGATCACCGCAGCGCGGCCAGAATACCGCTCGATCTTGGCATCGCCGTCCTCGATCGCCGCGCGGAACCGTCCGGTCGACAACATCACGGTCCGCAGACCAGTTCCCTGGTTGCAATCACCGTGTGCCTATACCTTGTGTTGATCCTCGGACACCAAATGCGGTGGATTCTCACTATAACGGTGAGTTTCCACCGTTTCCATTTCCGGAGTCGGCGGCGGGTGGCGCCGATCGGTCTGACCTTGCCGTTTCCGAGTCAGAGTCCTCTCAACACGTCACCATAGGCCTCGTGGGCCCGTCGGCGATATCGAGTGCCGGCCGCACCGGACAGACGATCGGCGCGCTGATCCCACCTGCAACGCGCAGGCCCAGAGCTTCTCGTTCTCGGCGTGAAGGTCGCCGCGTCGACGGTCTGGGAGATCCTGCACACCGCGGGCATCGATCCGGCCCCGGACCGCGTGACCACGACCTGGACCCAGTTCCTGCACTCGCAGGCCGAGGCGCTGCTCGCCGTCGACTTCCTCGACACGATCACCCTGACCGGCACCCGTCTGTACATCCTCGCGACCATCGAACACGCCACGCGTCGGATCCGGATCCTCGGCGCGACCGCGCACCCCACCGCATCCTGGGTAGGCCAGGCCGCCCGCAATCTGGTCATGGACGTCGAAGACACCGGCTGCCAGGTGAAGTACCTGATCCGCGACCGCGACGGCAAGTACCCGGCCTTGTTCGACACCATCCTCGCCGACGCCGGCATCACCGTGGTGCGCACCGGCGTCCGAATGCCGCGGATGAACGCGATCATGGAACGCTGGGTGCGGACCTGCCGCCGCGAACTCCTCGACCGGACCTCGATCCTCAACCAGCGGCATCTACTGCACGCGTTGCGCGAGTACGAGATGTTCTACAACGAACATCGCCCTCATCAGGGCCTCGCCAACGCCGGCCACTGGCCCCCCTGCCGGCACCGATCACCGACCCGGACCGGCTCAGCCGACTCGACATCCGTCGACGCGACCACCTCGGTGGCATCCTCCACGAATACCAGCATGCCACCTGAGCTGCGCGAACCTACTTTCGGCAGGCACAGCGCCGTTGAAATGTGGGGGTTCAGGCCACGCCTGCCCGCAATGCCAGAATCACCAGTTGGATACGGTCGCGTACGTCCAGTTTATTGAGCAGGTTCGCGACGTGGGTCTTCGCCGTTCCTGGGCTGATGTGTAGCCTCAGCGCAATTTCGGAGTTCGACAGCCCTTCCGCGACCAGGGCGAGCACCTCACGCTCCCGCGCCGTGACGGCTGCGGCGAGCCGGTCGGGCGTTACGAATTCGGCCACCGGAGCCGGGGTGGCCAAGAACTGTGCGATGAGCCGGCGGGTGATCTGCGGGGCCAGCAGGGCTTCCCCGGCGGCCACCACCCGAATCGCCGCGAGAAGGTTCGCCGGCGGGGCATCCTTGAGCAGGAAGCCGCTGGCACCTCCACGCAACGCCGCCCACACATACTCGTCGAGATCGAACGTGGACAGGATCAGCACCCGCACCGGGGTCGACTCGGTGATGCGGCGGGTCGCCTCCAACCCGTCGGTGCGGGGCATGCACACGTCCATGAGCACCACGTCGGGCCGTTCCCGGCGAGCGAGGTCGACGGCCTCGGCGCCGTCGGCTGCCGCGCCCACGACGGTCAGGTCGGCGGCGGTGTCGACGATGCCGCACAACCCGGCTCGCACGAGCTGCTGGTCGTCGGCGACCACGACGCGGATCGTCACGCCGCCACGTCCGCCCGTCCGGGGCCCAGCGGCAGCCGGGCGAACACGCGGAACCCGCGGCCCGGCAGCGGCGCGGCGGTGACCCGGCCATCGTGCAGGGCGACCCGCTCGCGCATGCCGACGAGGCCGTGCCCGCCACCCTCAGCCGCGGAAGTACCCCGGCCCGGGTCGGTGACCTCGATGGTCAGCTCATCCGGTCCGTAGTGGACGATGACGGTGCCGGCGGTGGTGTTCGCGTGCCGGACGATGTTCGTCAACGCCTCCTGCACGATCCGGTACGCGGTGAGGTCGAGGCCGGGCGGCAGGGCGCGCGGGTCGCCGGTAACGCACACACCGACCGTGACTCCTGCGCGTGCCGTGTCCGCGACGAGCCGATCCAGGCCACCGAGACCCGGAGCCAGCAAGCGGTCGGCGCCGACATCGTTGCGCAGCACGCCGAGCAGGCGCCGCAGCTGCCCCGACGCTTCCCGGCCGGCGGTCTCCACGACAGTGAGCGCCTCGCGCGCCAGCTCCGGCCGGTCCGCGAACACGAGCGACCCGAAGCTCGCCTGGACCGTCACCACACTCAAGGTATGCGAGATCACGTCGTGCAGCTCACGGGCAAGACGCAACCGCTCCTGCGCGACGGCGCGCTCGGCCTCGGCTACCGCCCGCCGAGCCTGCTCGCGGTGTGCCGCGTCGGCCGCGGCGTGCCGGGCGCGTACGGCCGCGGCGTACCTCCGCTTCTGCCAAACGGCGCGTCCGACTGTCCAGGCCGCGACCGGCACCAGGAGCAGCAGGACGAGCAGGGACAGCCCGGCGGCGTCCAGCCGCGATCCGCCGAGCGGCACCACCGCCGCCGGCAGCAGCGCCACCGCCAGCGCCGCCAGCGACACCCGCAGCCGCCGTCGCTCCGCCACGAGGTACAGCGCGCTCGCCCAGCTCGTGCAGCCCACCCACAGCGGTGCACTGAACGGGGCCAGGACCACCGACACGGCCAGTACGACGATGGGGCATCGACGCCGCTCAGCCAGCGCCGCAGTGACGGCCACCATGCCGACGGCCGCCGCCGGCCGGTCCTGGACAAGGGCGTACGCGGTCAGCGGCAGTCCGTAGACCACGGCCACCAGGCGGTCCAGCAGCCGCCACAGGGCAGGGCGTCGGTGGGCCGGCAACGACCGGGCCACCGACGCGCGCAGATCGGCCGGCACGCCCCCACGGTAGGCGACGGCGCCCACCACGCGCATCCGCCGCCAGGCATAGGCCGCCCGGCGGAGACGCCGCTGCGGCCAGGCCGCCGTGCTGCGCCGCGCGGCAGATGAATCCGGCGCAGCCGATCGCCACGCTGGGGGGCGACCGCATCCACACCTCGTCAGGGAGAACCGATGAGAACCTTCGTACGCCGGCTCGGGCTGCTGCTCAGCGCCGTGCCGCTGCTCGCCGCCAACCCCGCACCGGTCTCCGCGGCGGTTTCCCCGCCGACGGCACCGATCCGCCTGACTCTGCCCGCTCCCACTGTCCCGCAGCCGGTCGGGACAGTGTCGCTGCACCTGGTGGACCACTCCCGACCCGACCCGTGGGGTCCGCCCGGCGCCCACCGGGAACTGATGATCAGCCTGTGGTACCCCACCCGCCACCGCGACCGGCACCCGGTGGCCCCGTGGTTGCCGATGGGCGCGGGCGCGGCGGTCCTGGCCGAGGCCGGTTTGACCGCCGCCGAGGTCACCCTGCCGGTGACCCACGGACACGAGGGGGCGCCGGTCGCGCACCGCGGCGGGCTTCCGGTGGTGCTGTACTCACCCGGCAACGACGCTACCCGCGCCGACAACACGATCGTCGTGGAGCAGCTGGTCAGCCACGGGTACCTTGTCGTCACGATGGACCATACCTACGACGGGGTGGTCGAGTTCCCGGACGGCCGGGTAGTGACCCCGCTGCCGGACGGCCCGAGCACGGTCGAGATGCCGGAGCTGCGGCTGGGTGATGTCCGCTTCGTGCTCCGCACTGTCACCGCCCTCAACGCCGGACGGAACCCCGACGTGGAGCACCGCGGTCTGCCACGTGGACTGACCGGCGCGTTCGACCTGAGCCGGATCGGCATGTTCGGCGTGTCAGCCGGCGGAGCCACCACGGCGTCGACCATGTACGCCGACGCCCGGGTACGGGCGGGGCTGAGCCTGGACGGCCCGGTGCACGGACCAGTCGTCGACGCCGGCTTGGACCGACCGTTCCTGCTCATGCAGGCGAAGATCAACCGGGTGGACTATCCGGACCTGGCACGGTTCTGGTCCCACCTGCGGGGCTGGCACCTCAACCTTGGCGTTCACGGTGCCGCGCACGTCTCGTACGCGGACTACGAGGCCATCGTTCCGCAGCTGGCGCCGCTCGGCCTCGACGTGCCGGCCGAGATCGGCGACCTCGACCCGGCCCGCGGCGTAGCCATCCAGCAGACGTACCCGCTGGCCTTCTTCGAACAACACCTGCGCCACCGTGGGCATCTGCTGGACGAACCCAGCGCGGCCTTCCCGGAGGTGTACGTCCTCCCGTGAGCCGGACACCCGGCGGCGGCGTCACTTCGCCGCCGGGGCCGCGTTGCCGAACGGTTCGTACGCGTACGCCGTGAAGTTCGGCGGAACCGGCCGAGGCGGATCAATAGACGGCGTGCGTCTGCTGCGCCGCGTCATAATCCTTTCAGGGCGCGCGGGTCAGGGCGCTGCAGCCCTGGCCGTAGCGGTGCGGCGTCGGTGCGCAGGGCCCGGACCGGCGTGCGGGTGACACTGATCCACAACTCCCGGAGCCGGCCGTACCGGCGGATGTCTTCCCTCGTTCGAGGCTCCCGCAAGGCGCTGGACCGTAACCCGGTGACTATCCATACCAAACCCGAACCGTGTGCGGCCCCGGGATCTGGCAGTGTGATTGTTCGACGAACGTGAATCGACTGTGGGGGGATACACGTGATGACGAGATCGCGGGCCATGAGCGTGTCCCGGCGGATGACAGCCGCGTTAGCGGTGGTGGCGGGTCTGCTGACCGTGACCGTGTATGCGCCGGCGGAGGCGGCGGCGCAGCCCCTGGAATGCAATTCATCACCGCCGACCGGGGGGCAGCCCGACCGGCTGAAAGTGAAAGTGAAGCCGCAACCCGAACCGAAGATCATCGATCCCACCACCAAGAAGTCGATCGTGCTGCGCGGGTACAACTGGGGCGAGTGGGACACGGCCCAGTTCCCGAAGGATCCCAACGAGAACGTCGCCCAGGGCGCCAACTCCGTGCGGATTCCGTTGCGCTGGTGGGGTGACTACAAGACAGGCGTCGACAGCTATGACAAGACCGCAACCACGACCGGGTACATCGAACCTTGTCACCTCAAGCTGCTCGACGAGACGATCAAGCAGGCCGTGGACAAGCACCTGTGGGTGATCCTGTTCGCGGACTCTGACAACGGCCAAGGTTCGGGCCCTGACCAGGAGAACAACTTCTGGAATCCGAAGAACAAGGACAAGCGGGACCAGTTCAAGGAGCTGTGGCGGTTCCTCACCAAGCGGTACCAGAACACGCCGTACATCGGGGCGCTGGAGATTCTGCCCGAGCCCAACCTGAACACCGGCGGCAAGGGCAGCCCGACGCCGCAGGACGACGACGACGTCAGGTTCTTCTACGAAGAGTTCATCGGGGTGATTCGGGGGATCGACCGGGATACCCCGATCGTCGTGGGCCCGAACGACCTGTACAACATCAAGCGCCTCAACAACGTGGTCACCAGCGTGGACGACAACATCATCTACACCGGCGACTACTTCATCCACGAAGGCGCGCCGCTCGACCGGACACAGGACCTCAGCGCCTTCCAAAATACGAACAACGCCCCCGTGTGGATCAACCAGGTCGGCATCCCGAGCGGTGCCACCGAGGACTTGGACGACAATGCCAGGGACGAGGCAGCTCGAGTGCTGGACGACCTCAACGACAGGGGCATCGGCTGGTCCTGGTGGACCTACCGGGTTCGCACCACGAAGGCGGACACCCACGGGATTTACTACGTGGACCCGACCGATGCAAACAACTGGATTCGTAAGGACAAGTGGTACGAGCTCGTCGGTGAGCACCTCCCGCAGCACTGAGGATGGCCTGACATCCGGCCCGGTGACCCTGGTCGCCCGCCGCACTGCGGCCAATCCCTCTTCCACCGTTTGAAGCGGATTTAGACGGTATGAGCAGCCCGGTTTGACCGGGCTGCTCATACCGACTAGCCGCGCTCACCGTCGACGCCGTCTCGTACCTACTAGCCGCCGCCGGCTGGACCCGGCTACGCCACCACGAACCCCCACCACCCAGCCGTGACGACAGCCACGGCGCCAAGCGGTGGATCACCGACGCCACCGCAGGATGGCGCTACAACCTGGCCGACCGCCCCCTCGCCCTGCTGTTCGCCAACGCCATGATCTTCGGCGGGGCCATCATGGCGTCAACCCCGCTGATCACCGTCCTGCTCTTGCGGGAGCTGCACGTCAGCCCCTCCAATACGGTCTCGCCCTGGGCATACCCTGCGCGGCGGCGCTGCTCGGCTCGCTGCTGGCCCGATGGTGATCCGCTAGGCCGGGCTCAAGCGGACCCTGCTGATACTCGGCGTCGGCCGTCACACCCCTCGCCGTCGCCAACCGCAGCGTCAACCGGCTGCTCCGCGGCCCGCGCTGGCAAGACTAACGAGGTTTCGCCGTCCTGATCGGCCGCTAGAAACCCTGTGGCACGTCACCATCAGTCCGAGGAGAATCGGCGACGTCGTCGCTACCGCACTCGAACCCACACACTTCGAATTCCGATACCTAGGCGGAAGCCCTCCGTCGATCCTCCCCACACCAATTCCGGTGGTGTCAAAAAGTGGTCCTCCTGCCATTGGCTGGGAGCTGCAGGTGTACAGCCGATTTTCATCTCGCGCGGCGAGTATCCGCAAAAGGCTTCCGAGCCGCTCGATTTGTTCAGCAGTCGGAGAGGTGATCCGTGCACCGGCCGCGATATGTTCCCGATCTCATGCAACGTCACGTAGAGGTTCTCGGCGGTCGCCCGGTCGAGCCCTAGCGTGATGTCGTCCGTCACGCGCCGAAGTTACTCTATGCCGCGATCCGGCGCCGGCCGGTGTTCGGCGGTAACGCACCGTGAGGAGCGGAACGGCCGCCGGTGCAGCGCAGTCGTACCTCGCTTACGCGCAGGCGGGTGTGTCACGCGAGGTGGCCTCGACCTGGTCGACGAGCGCGGAGTCGACGGCGTCGGTGAGTCGCCCGGTACACCTCGCGGGCGGCGTCTTTGCAGCGGCGGACCGGCCTGGCAACGATGGCGTTGCAAGGCCGGCGGACGATGATGAGTCGATGACTCGGAAACTATTCCTGGCCGACATCATCCCGCCTGGCGTCTCGGATTTCGGCGGCGGCGATACGCTGACGATCATCGACGACGGTCAGGTGTTTCACTCGGTGTACCGGCTCGTCTGCCGGTTCGTCATCGGACACACGGCTACCACCGACTGGTACCCGAAAGCGTTGGGGCAACGGAGCTGACATGGCTGGTTATTCGGACACCCCGCTGCACCGCAAGCTCGGCATCAAACCGGGTCACCGAGTCACACTGCTCGACGCGCCAGACGGCTTCGAGGCCACCCTCGACGGCCTCCCCGGCGATGTCGTCATCCGGCACGACCTGTCCGGCGACGCGCCGGCCGACGTGATCGTGCTGTTCGTGACCGAACGCCACGAATTGCAGGCCCGCCTCGATGAGACCAGGCGTGGGATGGCCCAGGAAGGCGGCTTCTGGGTCGCCTGGCCGAAACGGGCGTCGAAGGTTCCCACCGACATCACCGACGACGTTGTCCGCAAGCTCGCGCTGCCGACCGGGTTGGTCGACAACAAGGTATGCGCGATCGACGGGACCTGGTCGGGCCTTAGGCTGGTCATTCGCCGCGCAAACCGCATATCGGCCGGGTGACACGTGCTGTCCGGTTCTCCGTACTCCAGTCGGACGCCTCGCAGAGCCGCGGCCGCACAGCCGGAGGGGCTTGCGGTTGCGGTGCGGTGGTTTCGATCAGATCGCGTACCGGGTCGGGCGCCGCGACGTGACCCGACGGGAACGCCAAGCCGCTCAGGGGATGTAGCAGTAGACGTCCTCGGCGGATGCACGGATCTGCCGCCGACCGTGCGCGCCCGGCCATCGCCACCCGTCACTTAGGGTGACCGGCGCTCCTAGCTGCGGGGCGACCGGACATAGCCGATGTCAGTGCGTGCGGGAATCGCTAATCGCGGTGCCGGTGTACGGCGTCGGGCATCTTTTCCGCGGCTGGCTCGCGATGGGCCTGCACGGCCATGACCTGCTGACGAGCACGCTGCAGGCGCAGGCAGTGGAGCAGGCGCACGGCGCGGTCGCCGCCGATCTGTCGGAGCTGAACGGCACTGTCGTGCAGACGGTCGCCGCTGCTTCCGCCGGCCGAGCCCGGAATTGCTCCCGGGCGTTGAACCGGGTCACCTCACCTCGTTCGATGCCGCCGAGGAGCGGCGCACCCATCACGTCGTCGTCCTCGACGCGATAACCGGTCAGGTCAGGTCGACGTTCACCAGCTCCGCCACCTACTCAGGTGACCGGGTGCTGCTGGCCGACCAGGCCATCGTCCTGCAGGACACGCGCGAGGGCGCGTTGCATGCCCATCCGACGACCGGTGACGGCCCGGACTGGACGTGGCGGCCCTCGGCCGACTGCGTGCACCACGAGCGCGTACTGCCGCCCCCGCTCGTCGCCACCGGAAACACCGCGCTGGGGGCGGTCGCCTGCGAGACAGGAAGCCACTGGGCTGTCCGGTACCTCACCCTGGACGCCGGTTCGGGGCGGGAGGTCCGGCGGGCCGAACTACCATCAACGAACTCGGGCTGTTCGACGTGCACGCCACGATCGCGACGGACGGCGCTGGAGACGTCGAGGAGGCTGCTCGACCCCGCCACCGGGGCGCTGAACGACGCGCCCAAGGGAAACCTCCGGTTGCGCGCGGACGGGCTCGCGCTGGGGTACACGTCACTCAGCTCAAGGCGGTGGTCGTCGACGCGCTTGCGGGCGCCACCAAGGAGCCCGGCCGGGCCGGTCGCGGCCTGCGTCCCGCGGGGTGTGCCCCTCGCGGACGGCGCGGTCTGTGTCTACAGCGAGGACGACGGATGGCAATCCGCGTTCATCGAGACGGGACACGCTCCCGAGCTGGCCGCCGGCTTCGGCGTGAGCACGCTGACCAGCCTGTTGATCGACCTCGGCCGGCCGATCCCGGACACCGTCCACGACCACACCCTCCTGTTCGACTTCGCCGCGACGCCGGGCGCGATCGTCGTCTACACCACGGCCGAGGCGGTGGCGGACAACCGGGTCGTCGGCCTTCGCTGAGGACGAGCGGCCCGGCGGCCGCGTCACGGCGGAGTCAGAACCCCAGCCGCCATTGCTGATTGGTGCGCCCGTTACAGGTTCGCTGGACGACGGCGACACCATATTCGGTCAGGCATTTGGCGCTGTGCCTGGCCATGGCGAGGTTGTTGTTTCCGCCGACGGGCGGGAAGGACCACTGCTGGCTGGTGTCGTCACGGTCGCAGGGCTGTTGCACCGCGAGAGTCCAGTCCGCGACGCCGGCATTTGCGATGGTCAGGCATTTGGCGCTGTGCCGCACGGCCAGGAGGTAATAGTCGCCCTCGACGTGAATGAAGGTCCAGTACTGGTTGTACGCGGCCTCGTCGCAGCCCTGCTGGGTCAGCGGAGCGCCGTCCGCGGTGCTGGCATCGGCCACGGTCAGGCACTTGACGCTACGGGTCGAGGTGATCCAGAAGTAGTACGGCACGGCCTGCTGTGCTGCTGCGGGTAGCGGCGCGGCCAGCACGGCAAGCAGCGGGGCGAGCGCCAGAGCGGCGAACCGCGACGTGGTGAATCTCGGTCTGCGCATCTTTCCTCCTTCGGTTCGGTGAGGACATGTCGCGGTGATCCGAGGGGCCCTCGGATCACATCCTTCCCGAGGGCGAGGAATGTCTGGTTAACATACTGTTAGGTTGCTGCGGCCGAATACGTGATTTATGTGCCGCCAGCGTTTACGGCCGCGGCAGTCGGTAGTGCGAATGACCTATACCTCGGGGACCCGCTCGATCGGGCTAACCGGACAGTTGGACCGCGGGGTCCATCTCCCGATTTCTCGGCGAGCGGCCGGTCCGGCTGAAGACACAGCTCTACCTGATGGGCACCGCGCTCGGCACGATGGCCGTGCGGATCGCCGCCGACCGGTCCCGCGCGGCGATAACCGCCCTGCCGTAATCAGGGGCCAGGCACCGGGTCATGACGATGATCATCGCCCGCTGGGTCATCGCGGCGTGATGCTCGGGTAGCCATTCGTAGTCACTGACGGTGCGTCGGCACCGGTTTGATCCAGGAGAACGTCCGCTCGAACGCCCAGCGGCGGTTCAGGACGACGAAGGTGTTCTGCCCGGCAGAGTTTGGCGACGATCTGTACGCTGAGTCGTAGCTGCCCGGTGGCGTTTACGGCAGTGATTTTCTTGCGGGCGTCGTAGCCTCGGCCCGGCGTGGCGACGGTCTCCGCTGCACGCAGTGACTGGGAGTCGACCAGCGCGGCCGACGGTTGCCGTTCGCGGTCCTCGATGTGTTCACGGACCTGTTCCCGCAGGTGGTTGTGTCATGCGCCGAACGACGCAGCTTGTCCAGCCCCAACGCTTGAACAAAGTTCCTGGTCAGACTGGCCCTATTGGCGAGATCGGTGAGAGCAGGCGGGTACCGGCATGACGGCTCTGTTGCGTTGCGAGATCGGCGGGCAGACTCTGCACGGCTGGTCAGATGGTCAGATGGCTTGAGCGAGTTCGGTGAACGCCGCGGGGACCCGCAGCGCGGGCCTGGTGTCCACTGCGAGTTCGTAGTGGCCTCGGCGCAGATTCTGCATGAAGGCGTGGCCGGTGATCACCACCTGAGCGGTGCGATCGCTCTGAGGCCCGCGCATCGGTCTCAGTCGACGTTTGAGCTGACCATGGTCAGCCTCGATCGGATTGTTCACGTACTGCTCGACGTGGTGCCACGCCGCCGGAACCAACTCGTCGAGCACACCGGGGTAGACAGGGGCGGCGTCGGTGACCACCTCGACCGGGATCACCTTGAGCATCCGTAACGCCCGGGTGAAGAACCGGCGGGCGGCTACGGCGTCGCGGCGGGTCGAGTCAGCCAGTAACTCTCTGTTGACGTCCACCGAGACGGCCGACGACGGGTGGATGCATGCTCAAGCCGATGACAGTGCGCCTGATCATGCTCGGGGGGACGGCTTATCATGGGCCGGGGCTGGAGACCGTGACCCGTGCCTTATTCGAATGTTTGATGTTCCTTGAGCTCGGCGACGACGAGGCCGTTGACCCCGACAGCGCGGTGGCCTTGATGGAATCGGTCTCCCACGTGCTAAGTGAGCTGCCACACGACGATCGAGTCGCGCTGGTCCAGCTGGCGCAGCAGCAGGCCGCGCAAGAGTCGCTGCCGGCTCGCCGAGATTTTCCGGCGTCGCTCGGTAGCGGCCTTGGACTGCTCGACGAGGACCTCAGCGACATCCGGTGCCGGAAGTCGCAAACAAAACCAGCCGCACCGCTTCACGGCCGGCGCTGTGGACACCATTCGACCCGTACGACCTCGACACCGCCGGCACGCGCATACTCCCGGCCGCGCTGCGTCAGCTCCCGGCGTCCCGGCCCCCGGGACGCCGGGTGCCCGTGTCGGCTGCGGCTTCGGTCGCACCCAGCTGCGGTCCCGGCGACCCCCGAGTGGCGTCCTGCGCGCGGGGGTGCGTTGCCGGTGGTCAGGTGATCGGGACGTCGGTGATGCGGAGGCGGTCGGGGACGTCGATGGTGATGGTCCGGGTGCCGGCGGGCGGGGCCGGGAACCACAGGGACAGGACCTGTTCGCCCTGCGGCGGGATCGCCTGGTTGAGCAGGCGGTCGCAGAGGCAGCGATGGCTGCCCGCCTTGATCTCGTAGTCGAGCCCGTAGGACGCGGTGTCGCCCTGCAGCAGCCGGACCCCGGCGGCGCCGTAGGGGGCAAACGGGTCGAACTCGTCGCGGACCGTGAAGACGCCTTGGCCGAGGAAGTCGAGGATCGTCGCCTTGCGGTCGCCGGTGTTGCGGGCCGTGAGATTCACCAGCAGGAACGGCCCCCGGACCGTCGCCGAGCCCGGCACGAAGCGGATCGTGCCGCGGTTCAGGGGCAGCGCGACCTCGACGCCGTCCGGCGCCTTACCCTGCTCGCCCTTGGTCTTGGGAAGTGCGACCGGCGCGACCGGCGCCGCCGGCGTCGTCGGCGTCGTCGGCACCGTGCGCTTCTCGCGGAACGTGATGGTGACCCGGCGGTTCAGCGCGCGGTTCGCCGCCGAGTTGTTGGGCACAGCCGGCTCGGTCTCGCCCTTGGCCGCGACGGTCTTGGGCCAGTCGTCGTCGGGCAGCCGGCCGCGAAGAGCATCCGTGACGGCCTGTGCCCGCTGCCGCGAGAGAGTCTGGTTGTGTGCGGTGGAGCCGCTGCTGTCGGTGTGCCCGGTGACCGTGAGCGGCCCGGGCCCGGCGGCCGTCAGGTCGCCGGCCGCCGCGTCGATGGTCTTCGTGGCGCCTGGGGTGAGCTCGGCGCTGTCGAGGCGGAACAGCACGTCGGTGTCCAGGTTGATGTCGACCTGCTCGGGCGTGCGGCGGGTACGAAGCCCGACATCGAGCCGCTGCGTGTACGCGTCGAGCGCCGCCGATTCCGCCGGGGCGGCGTCGGCAAGGTCGAGGGGATTCTGCACCCGGTTGGAGGCGTCGCGGCCGGCGGGTGGCGCCGGCACGGCTCCGGCGACGACGGGCACGTCGGTGAACACGCCGGCGTAGGGCAGCATCACGGAGAGCCGATCCACGTCGGCCGGCACCCCGCGGAACGCGGCCTGGAGCGGGCGGGTCTCGCCCGGCTTGAACAGCGTCAGGCCGGTGCAGACACAACCGCTGCCGGCGGGCTTCTTCGAGACCAGGTAGACCCGGCGCCCGGCCTCGTCCACGAGCCTCGGCGCGTCGAACGACGTGGAGAGAATCGTCGAGAAATGCCTGGTGACCACGGCGGCGCCGCCGCCACCGCTCGCGGACCTGTCGAGCGTCGTCTGGATCGTCAGGACGACCGCGTCCCCGGACCGGATCAGCGGTCCGACGCTCATCCGGAGCCGGTCCCCGGCAGCGTCGACGGACCGCGTCTGCACGGGACCGCCGTCCGACGGGCCGACCGCCGACGGACCGCCGCTCGCCGCGGGTCGCCCGCCGGTTTTCTCCGGCGTGGCCGGGTCGTCGGTGCATCCGCCGACGGCCAGCATCACCAGTCCCGCGGTCGTCGCCGCTACCATCCGCCGCACTTGACCTCCCAAAACAGCCGACAACTGCGGGCCAGCCTAAGCGCGTAGGCAGAAGTTCGGTACGTAACTGGTGACGGGCTGTCCGCGAACATGCTCAGCGAGAGGGACATACCAACGTAAAGACCCCGCC
>NZ_JBEZXZ010000181.1:0-18150 GCF_040638275.1 Actinoplanes sp. NPDC026623
CCGGCGCCGGCCTGCCGGGCCAGGGCGGTGATCGCCAGGGGGTTGCCGCCGGCGCGCCGCACGACGCCGGCGAGGGCCTCGTCGCTGAGCTGGCCGCCGACGCGCCGGGCCAGGTCGGTGGCGGTGTCCGCGGACAGCGGCGGCACGTCGAGCCAGGCGGTCGCCGATGCCCGCAGCGCCGCGACCGTCTGCTCGTCGAGGCGGTGCGGCGCGCGCAGGGCGACCACCACCCGCACGTGCAGGGCCAGGTGCGGCAGCGCCGCGAGGGTCGCCGGGTCCGCGTACTGCAGGTCGTCGAGGACGAGCAGGCCGCCGCGGACCCGGGAGTGCACGGCCTCGGCGAGCAGGGGCACGTCGTGGGTGGGCAGCCGGGCCTTCACGGCCCGGGACAGCGCCAGCGCCGGCACGTCGGCCAGCATCGCGAGCCCGCCGCCGGCGTGCACCGGACCGGCCGCGAGGCCGGCGATGCGCCGCAGCAGCGTGGAGCGTCCGGACCCGGGCGCACCGGTGAGCATGACGAGGCCCGGGCGGCGCAGATGCGCGGCGGCCAACCCGGCCAGGTCCTGCTGTGCCACCGGCATCCCCTTGTCTCGGTGCCCGCCGACCGTGGTCCGTGCCCGGGTGGCACGAACACGGGATCTGCGTCGCCTCGTCGATCCGTAGTCTGTGATGCGGCAGGCATTCCGCCCTGCCCGCGAACGGGAAGGGTGGCGCTTGTGTCGGGAACGACGGCCGCGGTCAGCACATTCTCGCTGACGGTGTGCTCGGCTGACGAGTCATGACCGTCGGTCCGCTCTCCGGCCGCGTGGCTACGCTCTGTGATGAAATCGTGGCTCGGGTCGGTCCGCACGCCGGTAACCAGGCTCTTCAGGTCCGTGATCGGCTGTCCGAGCCCTTACGCGTCGCTATCGCGGGGCGGCTGAAAGCCGGAAAGTCGACACTCGTCAACGCGTTGATCGGGCGCCGGGTCGCCCCCACGGCCGTCGGCGAGTGCACCCGGGTGGTCACCCGGTTCCGCTACGGGCCCGCCGACCGTGTCGACGTGGTGCGCCGCGACGGCACCCGCTCGAGCCTGCCGCTGGGCGACGACGGCATGATCCCGCAGCGCCTCGGTGCCGGCGCCGCGCAGATCGCCTACGTCGACGTGACGCTGACCAGCGAGAAGCTGCGCGACCTCACCGTGGTCGACACGCCGGGCCTGGCGTCGACCGACACCCAGGTCAGCGCCCGCGCCGCGGCGCAGCTCGGCGAGGCGACCGCGCCGTTCGACGCCGACATCGACGCGGACTCCGCCTCCGAGGTCGCCGCGGCCGAGGCCGTCGTCTACGTGTTCACCCAGGCGGTCCGCGCCGACGACCTGCGCGCCCTGGAGGCCTTCCGCACCGCCTCCGCCCGGCTGGCCAGCAGCCCGATCAACGCGCTGGGGGTGTTCGGCAAGATCGACACCCTGGTCGGCGGCGCCGGGGATCCGTGGCCGGTCGCCGGTCCGCTCGCCGAGCGGCAGGGCGAGCTGCTCGCCCGTACCGTGTCCGAGGTCGTACCCGTGGTCGGCCTGCTCGCCGAGACCGGCGAGGCCGGCCGGCTCACCGCCGCCGACTGCGCCGCGCTGCGGGCGCTGGCCGCGCTGCCCGCCGCCGAGCTGCGGCTGCTGCTCGCCTCGGTGGACCTGTTCCGCGCCCGGCCGGCACCCGTCGGCGCGCAGCACCGCGAGCGGCTGCTGAGCCTGCTCGACCTCTACGGCGTCGGTTTCGCCCTGGCCCAGCTCGCCGCCGAGCCGCAGCTGGGCACCGGCGAGCTGGTCCGCCGGCTGGTGCAGGCCTCCGGCTTCCCCCGGCTGCGCAACACCCTGGACCAGACGCTGCGCTGGCGCGCCGACGCGATCAAGGCCGGCTGGGCCCTGGCCCGGCTCGAGCGCATCGCCGGCCACGAGGGCGACCCGCGCGACCGGGAGGCGCTGCGCGACGCCACCGAGCGGCTGCTGCGCGAGCCCGCCTACCACCGGCTGCGGCTGCTGGAGGTGGCGCAGCGCGTCGCCACCGGCGCGGTGCCGCTGCCGGCGGCCTGGGAGCGGGAGCTGACCCGGCTGGCGACCTCCGAGGACGCCCGGTGGATCCTGGGGCTGCCGGACGCCACCGGCGGCGAGCTGGCCGCGGCCGCGGTCGAGGCCGCCAACCGCTGGCGGGTCTACGCGGTCGCCGGGGCGGGCCCGGCCCAGTCGCGGGTCGCGCAGGTCGCGCACCGCGGCTTCCACCTGCTGGCCCAATCCGTACGGGAGCAGCAGCGGTGAGCCTCGCCAAGGAACTGGACACCGCCGTGCGCGACGCGCTCGCCGCGGTGCGCTCCGCCGACCCGGACGCCGGCGCGGAGCTGGCCGAGCGGCGCCGCGGGCAGCTGACCCGGCCCACGATCGTCATCGTCGGCGAGACCAAGCGCGGCAAGAGCTCGCTGCTCAACGCCCTGCTCGGGGTGCCCGGCCTGTCGCCTGTCGACGCGGCCGTCGCCACCGCCGCCTACCTGCACTTCTCCCCCGGCACCCCGGCGAGCGCGACCGCGTACGTGCCGGGTGCGCCCGAGCCGGTGCACGTCGACGTCGCCCGGCTCGCCGACTGGGCCACCGGCGGTGACCTGCCCGGCGGGGGCCGCGCGCCCCGGCGCATCGAGGTCGTGCACCCGGCGCCGCTGCTGCAGTACCTGAGCCTGCTGGACACCCCGGGCGTCGGCGGGCTCGACCCGGCGCACACCGCCGTCGCCGTGGACGCGGTCGAGCGGGCCACCGCGCTGCTGTTCGTCGCCGACGCGTCCGCGCCGCTGTCGCGGCCGGAGCTGGACTTCCTCGTCGCCGCCAGCGAGCGCGTCGACGCCGTCGTGTTCGCGCTGACGAAGATCGACGCGTACCCGGGGTGGCGCGGCATCGCCGAGGACAACCGGGCGCTGCTGCGCGCGCACGCGCCCCGCTTCGCCGACGCGCCCTGGTTCCCGGTCTCGGCGCGGCTGGCCGAGCTGGCGCTGAGCGTGCCCGCCGGGGAGCAGTCCGCGCTGGTCGACGCGTCGCGGATCGCCGAGCTGCAGCATGCCCTGGTCGAGCTCGCCGGGCGCGGCCACCAGCTGCAGCTCGCCAACGTGCTGCGCACCGCCCGCGGCGACCTGGCCCGCCTGGAGGCGGCCGCCGCCGACCGGCTGCGGGCCAGCGACGCCGACCCGGCCGAGGTCGCCCGGGTACGCGCCCAGCGCTCCGCCCTGGCCGCCCGCAAACGCACCGAGTCGCGGCAGTGGGCGCTGCTGCTGAGCACCGAGACGCAGCGGGCCCGCGTCGAGGTCGTCGGCCTGCTGCGCACCCGCATCGCCGCCGTGCAGCAGGACTTCGGCGCCCGCATCGACTCCGCCCGCGGCGAGGCCCTGGCCGCGCTGCCGGACCAGGTCGACGCGGAGCTGCAGGCGGTGGCGGTGCGGCTCTCCGACGATCTGCGGGTCACCTTCCGGCAGGTCGGCGAGCGGGTCCTGGCCCAGGTCTTCGACGACGAGGAGCTGGCCCGGGTCCTGGACCGGCTCAACGCGACCCTGCGGCACGCGCTGGCCGGCGGCCCGGCCCGCGACGGCTCGGGCGACAACATGCTGATCGCGCTGTCCGCCGGCGGGATCGCGTTCATGGCCGGCCGCGGCGCCATCCTCGGCGCCTCCGTCTTCGGCATCAGCAGCGCCGTCGCCGGCGGGCTGCTGATCCCGGTCGCCGGGCTGGGCCTGGGCCTGGCCGCGGGCGGCTACGTGCTGTACCGGAGGCGGGTGCAGTCCGACCGCCTGCAGGCCCGCGGCTGGCTGCGCGAGGTCCTGGGCGAGGCCCGCGCGGCCCTGTCCGACGAGATCTCGTACCGGTTCACCGACCTGCAGTACGCGCTCGGTGTCGCCGTCGACGACGCCGTCGAGCGGCGGCTGCGCGAACTCGACGCGCACATCGCGGACATCGACGCCGCGGTAGCGGAGGACGCCGCGGGCCGGGCCAGACGCCGGGCCCGGGCGAACGCGGACCTGGGCACGGTCCGCGCACAGATCAGGCAGGTCGACGAGGTACTCGCGCGGGCACGCAGCCTGACGCCGGTGCCCGCCGGCACCGGTCAGGAGCCGAGATGAGCAGGATGGTGCACCAGTGAGCGACGAACACGGCTGGCCGGATTTCCACGAGCCGGACGGGCACCCCGAACCCGGCGGCGAGCACGACCTGCCGTCGCACGAGCCGGTGGCCGACCACGGGCCGTTCCACGACGACCTGTTCGGCCACGACGATCCGGACTCGCACGACCCGGACGCGCACGACCCGGGTCAGCACGACGACGTCCACGACCCGGACCTCGGCACCGGCGGCGACGAGGCGAGCTGGGACGACGTGCACGAGCCCGGCTCCGGCCACGACGACGAGGTGGTGATGGGCCACGACGTGGTGGACGTCAGCGACGGGCACGGCCTCGGGCCGATCGGCGCCGATCCCGACGCGGCACCGGACCTGGAGCAGGTGAGCATGTTTCCGCCGATCGTGGACGTCGGCCCGCTGCCCGAGCCGGTCGACGGCTTCCCCTGGATCGACACCGGCAGCCTCGGGCTCTACCGGTCGGGGCCGGTCGACGCCGGCGCCGGCGCGGCGGTGCCGGCCGAGGACCTGGCCGCGTACGCCGCCGAGGACCTGCCGCCGGGCGCGGACCCGTGGGCGGCGCTCGCCGACTCCGACGACCCGGCCACCAGCACCCTCGCGAAGTGGTGGAGCCAGGACACGTAGCCGGCGGCAGATCGATCGCGTGTGGCGTATCCGCGGACGACCGCGGGATGGCATCATCAGCGCGCCATCCCCGACGCGCGCAGGAGCACAGCCATGACCGCCGCCACCACCGCCCCGGCGAGCACCCGCCGCGAACGCACGGGCTGGTACTTCTACGACTGGGCCAACTCGGCCTTCTCCACGACCGTCATCACGGTCTTCCTCGGCCCGTTCCTGACCAGCGTCACCGAGCAGGCCGCCGGGTGCGCGCTGGGCGCCGACGACTGCGACGGCCGGGTGCATCCGCTGGGCATCACGATCGCCGCCGGGTCCTACTTCCCCTATCTGGTGTCGCTGTCGGTGCTGCTGACCGTCTTCGTGCTGCCGGTGATGGGCGCGATCGCCGACCGCGCCGAGCGCAAGAAGCCGCTGCTGGCCACGGCGGCGTTCATCGGCGCCGGCGCTACCGTCGCGATGGCGTTCGTGACCGGCGAGCGGTACCTGCTCGGCGGGCTGCTGTTCATCATCGCCAACATCGCGTTCGGCGCGTCCGTGGTCGTCTACAACTCGTTCCTGCCGCGGCTGGCCGGCCCCGACGAGCGCGACAAGGTCTCCAGCCGCGGCTGGGCGCTGGGTTACCTCGGCGGCGGTGTCCTGCTGCTGATCAACCTGGCGGCGGTGACGGCGCTCAGCGTCGACGGCGACGACCAGCGCACCCTGGACCTGGCCCGCTGGTCCATCGTGTCGGCCGGCGTCTGGTGGGGTGCGTTCACCCTGCTGCCGCTGCGCTGGCTCAGGGAGCATCCCGCCACCGAGGTCGCCGACGCCGCGGCCCGCGCCGGCAACGTGCTCGTCGACGGGTTCCGCCAGCTCGGCCACACGATCCGCAGCATGCGGGCGTACCCGTTGACGTTGTCCTTCCTGGGCGCGTACCTGATCTACAACGACGGCATCCAGACGGTGATCTCGCTGGCCAGCCAGTTCGGCACCGAGGAACTGCACCTGGAGCAGAGCGCGCTGATCATCACGATCCTGATCGTGCAGTTCCTGGCGTTCGGCGGGGCGCTGCTGCTCGGCGGGCTCGCCACCCGGATCGGCGCCCGCAAGACGGTGCTGATCGCGCTGGCGCTGTGGCTCGGCGTCATCCTGGCCGCCTTCTGGCTGCCCGAGGGCGAACCGGTGCCGTTCATGCTGCTCGGCGTCGGCATCGGCCTGGTGATGGGCGGCAGCCAGGCGCTGAGCCGGTCGCTGTTCAGCCAGCTGATCCCGCAGGGCCGCGAGGGCGAGTACTACGGCTTCTACGAGATCAGCGACAAGGGCACCAGCTGGCTGGGCCCGCTCGCGTTCGGCCTGGTGTTCCAGCTGACCAACAGCTACCGCATCGGCATCGTGTCGCTGGTGGTGTTCTTCGTCGTGGGTGGCATCCTGCTGGCGTTGGTGCCGATGCGCCGGGCCATCGTCGCGGCCGGGAACACCCCGCCGCGGCTGCTGTAGCGCTGTCGCCAGGAGGCCGGGATGGACATCGTGATCGACGCCGGCTCGGCGGTGCCGCCGTACGAGCAGGTGCGGATGCGGATCGCCGAGCTGGCCGCCGCCGGCGAGCTCGCGGCCGGGACCCGGCTGCCGCCGGTGCGGCTGCTCGCCACCGAGCTGGGCCTGGCGGCGAACACGGTGGCCCGCGCCTACCGCGAGCTGGAGCAGGCGGGCCTGGTGGAGACCCACGGCCGGGCGGGCACGCTGGTCACCGCCCGGGCGGCGCGCACCCCGGCGGCGGCGCAGCAGGCCGCGGAGCGCTACGCGCAGCAGGCGACGGCGCTGGGCCTGGCCCCGCAGGCGGCGCTGGACCTGGTCCGCGCCGCCCTGCGGCTGTGACCGGTCCTCAGCTCTCCGCCGGCCGGGTCGCGGGCCAGGCGAGCGAGTCGCCGGGGATGTCCGGGTCGTGCAGCGCCCGGTGGTCGCGGCCCGGGATCATCCACGCCGCGGCGGCGACGAGCCGGGCCACCTCGATCGCGCCGTGCGCCTGGAAGTGGGTGTTGTCCGAGACCCCGGCGGGATAGTTCGGCGACTCGCCGGCGTCCAGCCACAGGAAGTACTCCTTGGTGGCCTCGGCGCCCAGCCGGCCCCACACCGCGAAGGACAGCGCGGTGAGGTCGATCAGCGGCGTGCGGGTCGCGGTGGCCAGCGCCCGCATCGCGTCCGGGTACTCGCCGTGTGACAGGTAGGGCTCGCCGGCGGCGGTGAAACGCCGCCGTTCGACGGGGGTCACCAGCACCGGCCGGGCGCCGGCGGCCCGCGCGCCGTCGAGGTAGCGGCGCAGGTAGTCCTGGAACGTGGTCCAGGGGTCGGTGCCGCGGGCCGGGTCCTCGATCTTCTCGTCGTTGTGCCCGAAGGAGACCAGCAGGACGTCGCCGGGCCGGATCGCGGCCAGGATGCGGTCGAGGCGGCCGAGGTCGGCGAAGCTCTTCGAACTGGCACCGGACAGCGCCTCGTTCACCACCGGGGTCTGCGGCCGCAGGAAGACCGGCAGGGCCTGCCCCCAGCCGGCGCGGGGCACGTCGGCCACGGCGTAGGTCGCGGCCGTCGAGTCGCCCGCGACGAAGACCGTCCGGCGCGGGGCGGCCTGTGCGGCTCCGGCGAGCCCCAGCCCGCCCGCGACGGCACCGCCGGCGGCGGCGCGCAACAGGGTCCTGCGTTCAAGCGTCATGTGGCCATCAAATCAACGAGCGTCGATTCAGGCAAGCGCTTACCAGTGGAACTCACCTGCCGGGATCCGGGAACCTGCCGGCTGCCGGCCGATCAGCCGTCTAGCGTTCGAGACGATGACCGCACCACCCGAGACCCCCGCTGACGAGGAACGATTCTGGCCTCTCCTGGGGGCGGTCGCGGGGACCTTCGGTCTCGTGCTGCTGCTCTGCTGCTCTGCGACGCTGTGGCGCGGGCTGCTTGCCCTGGGGAACTGTCATCCCGACGATTCTCGGCCTGAGTGCGCGCCGGAAAGTCTACGAATCAGCGAGTGGGCACCGGTCTGGGGAACGTCCATCGGTCTGGCTGTCGCCGTGATCGGGTGCTGGATCTGGCCACGACATCCCCGCGCGGTCTGGCTCTTCTTCGGGTACGTGGTGGCGTTGCTCGGCTTCGCGGCCGGCTTCCCCGGGGCACGCACCTGACGTCCGCCGGCCGGCGGACGGATCCGCCGGCGGTCGCGTCCGGCAGGCACGCAGGAGGGCGGCGAGCATCACAGCGCCGCTGACCGCACCGAGCAGGAACTGGGCCGCCGCGACATCGAGCCGCTCCGGCCACAGCGTGCCCGGATCGGGGGACACCGCCTGGTGCATCGCGAACGGGAGTTTCCAGCAGCCCCAGGCGACGAGGAATCCCGATACCAGCCAGCCGGCACCGAACGGTATCCACGCCGGCATGGACGGCCGGGCGCGGGCGATGACCCAGAGGCTCCAGGCACCGGCGATCGACCAGACGGCGGCGTTGCCGGTCTGCAGACGCCAGGCCAGGTCACGCGCCTGCGGGTACCGCAGGCCGATCGTGCCACCGGCGGCCCAGTACAGATCCAGCACGCCGACCATCAAGGTCCCGGCCACGGCGGCCCGGTACCCGGGGATCAGGCGCCGGGCGGTGCCGCCGTCCCCGATCCGGCCGGCGAAGGCGGCCGGCCAGCGAGCCCTCAGGTAGAGGGGCAGCGCGACGGCCAGGCACACAGCCATCCCGAGGAAGCTGAACTGGATCAACCACGCCTCCCAGGCCGGCATGCCCGACGACGCCCTGCCGGACGCCGGGTCGGCGGCCGGGATCAGCGAATCCACGACGGCGTAAGGGACCATGGGAAGAAGAAACCCGCAGCCGATCCAGGCACAGGACACCACCACGAACGCGGGGATCCGCTCACCCCACGGCCGGATCAGCGCCAGGCTGAGGGCGATGCCCGCCGCGGCCATGCCGACCGTCACCAGGTTCAGCGCGACGAAGGCCGCCACGCTCAGGTGCTCCGTCCCGGGAAGCAGACCCGACAGGGCGCCGGCGACCCAGAAGATCTTTATCAGCAGGTACGGCGTCATCGCGACGGCGCCACCGTAGGCGAACCCGGCGCGCCATCCGCCCGGTCGAGAACCCGGCGACGCTACACCCGCATTCACACCCGCCCATGCGTCCACGTCCCCGATTCTTGTGCTCGGTGACTGTGGCCATGCTGAGAGCGGCCCTCCGGATCTGCGGTGTCGAGGGCACTGGACACTGTTTCGCCATAAATGGGCAGAAACGGCATGCGGCGCCATCGCCGACCCGCGTGGTGGTTCAGCGCACGCTGATGACACGGTCGGTGGCGAGGTCGAGGACGAGGTTCTCGTCGTCGCCGACCCACAGCCCGCCGAGCCGGTGGATCTCCAGATACCACGCCGAGACGTCGCGGCGGCCGGTGTCGTTCGGGTCCATGAACGTGCCGCCGATGTGCACGTGGGAGAAGCGGTCGTCCTTGTCGTCGACGTCGACGTAGTCGGTTCGCTGCCAGGACAGCCCGGGCGCACGCCCGGCGTTGGGATCGTCGCGTTCAATGAGCCACAGGTCGCCGAAGAGGCCGAACCGGACCCGGTCGTCGCTCGGAGGAAGGTCCTCGCCGGGCGCCAGTTGGCGGCCCTGGCGTGGACGCTCGGTCCGCTCGCCGGTGAACTCGGCGGCGGTGAGCCAGACCGCGGCGTAGAAATCGCCGGTGTCCGGGTCGCCGACGACGCCGGCGTGCGGGTGCGGGCGCGCGGAGGCGACGTCGCCCCAGAACGGGTCGTCCGGGTGGGCCACCTGGGACAGGTCGCCCGCGAGGGCCGCGGCGAACTCCGCCGGGGCGGGCAGGAAGCCGTGCTCGTCCGGCCAGTCGAAGACCGAGATGGCGACCAGATCGGCGGAGCGGCGCCGATAATCCGCAGGCAGGCCGATCGTCGCGTCGTGCACGAGGGGCTGCCCGGTTCTCGGCGAACGGGGCCAGGTGACCGGGTCGATCGCGGGACCGGCCGGGCCGGCCCATCCCGCGGGCTGCGGTGCCGGCCCGACCCGGCGCGCGGCGACGGCGGTGTCGTATGGGCCGGCCACCACGTCGTACGCCTTCATGACAGATGAGACCTTCCTCGGACGGCAGCGACGGCGCGCAACAGGTTATCGGGCCGGCCTAGCGACGCTGTTTACACCCGTGCGGGTGACACTCGAGGGCATCATGGCGGTCTGCCTGATCAACGCCGGCCGGGTCGCCGGCCCGGCGGATGCCGCCGGCGCGACCGGGCCGCGCTACTCGTGCCGTGTCGGCAGCAGCAGGGGGGTGAGCAGGATGAGCAGGCCGGCGGCGGCGATCGCGGTGCGGGGGCCGGTGATGGCGGCCAGCAGGCCCCACAGCGCGGTCAGGGCCGCGACGACCGTCTTGCCGGTGACCGACCACGCCGACAGGGTGCGGGCGATCCGGTCCGTCCGGGTCTGCTCGAGCCGGTAGGTGGCGAAGACCGGGTTGAACACCCCCATGCAGGTGATCAGTCCGAACTCGACGGCGATGACGAGGACCAGCCCGGCCGTGCCGGGTACGACGAAGGCCAGCCCGATCGACCAGCACGCGCGCAGCGTCCCGGCGGTGAGCATGACCCGGTCCCGGCCGAAGCGGGCGACGAGGGGGCGGGCCAGCCGCGAGCCGAGGATGCCGCCGAGGCAGGGCAGCCCGAACGCGAGGCCGTACTGCCAGGGTGCGAAGCCGAGTTCGCCGAGCATGAGGACGGCGAGCAGCGGCAGGGTCGCCAGGATCAGGCCATTGACACCGACCGTGTTGAGAAACAGCGGCCGCAGCGCCGGGTGGGTCAGGATGTGGCGCCACCCTTCGAGCAGGTCGCCGGGCCGCAGCCGCGTTCCGGTGCGCTCGGGGCGCGGCTCGCCGCCGCCGATGGCCTGGATCCCGGCGGCCGACAGCAGGTAGCTGACCGCGTTGGCGGCCATGGTCGTCACGGGGCCGAGCAGCCCGATCGCGGCCGTGCCGGCCGGCGGCCCGAGTACGGAGGCGGTCCAGGTCGTCGACTCGAACCGCCCGTTCGCCCTCAGCAGGTCCTCGGGCCGCACGAGCGTCTTCAGGTAGGCGCCGCCGGCCGCGCTGAAGGCGATGTCGGCGGCGCCGACGACGACGGACACGATCAGCAGCTGGACGAAGCCGAGCAGGCCGAGCGCGTACGCGGCGGGGATGCTCATCAGCGCGGCGAACCGGATCAGGTCCATCGCGATCATCGTCGGGCGTTTGCGGCGGAACTCGACCCAGGGCCCGAGCGGCACCGCCAGCACGGCTCCGGCCGCGAGCCCGGTGGCCGCCAGCGCCGACACCTGGGCCGGCCCGGCGTGCAGGGCGAGGATCGCGATCAGGGCGAACGCGTCGAAGGCGAGCCAGGTGCCGAGCGTGCTGACCCCGTACGCCGCCCACAACCATCCGAATCGCCGGCCCACCATGCCCCCTCGAACAACCCGGTAGAGCAAAGCGGACGGGACGACAGCCGGTCAAACAACCGTTTCGGCGGTGCGTCACAACCTGAGGTTGTGCACTAACGTGGTTCGGCGTGGATCTCGAAGCCGTGCGCACCTTCGCCGCGGTCGCGGGCGCGGGCCGGTTCCAGGACGCCGCCGCCGACCTGTCGGTCACCCAGCAGGCGATCTCGAAGCGCATCGCCGCGCTGGAGCGCGACCTCGGGGTGCGGTTGTTCACCCGCACGGCCCGCGGGGCCCGGCTGACCGTCGACGGCCAGGTGTTCCTGCCGCACGCCCGGGAGCTGCTGCGGGTGGCGGGGCGCGCGGACGCCTCGGTGCGTCCGGGCCGGCGCGCGCTGCGCGTCGACGTGGTCAGCCGGCGGATCGCGCCGGCGGTGCTGCTGCAGGACTTCCACCGCGGGCATCCCGGGATCGAGCTCGATGTGGTGGCCATGCTGGACGCCGACGTCGGCGCGGCGGTCGCCGCCGTCGAGGCCGGCACGATCGACGCCAGTTTCCACGCGGTCGCCCCGCAGTTGCGGCTGCCGGACGCGATCCGCAGCGCCCGGGTGATCGACGAACCGCACCAGATTCTCGTCGGTCCCCGCCACCCGCTGGCGAGGGCCCCGGCGGTCACGCCCGCGGAGCTCGCCAGGCACCGGATCTGGATGCCGGGCCTTGCCGCCGGGTCGGAGGTGGCCGGGTACTTCGCCGAGCTCGCCGACACCTTCGGGCTCGATCTGGACGTCGTCGGGCCGGTCTTCGGCTACGAGGCGCTGCTGGCCGAGATCGCGGAGTCGCCGGACCTGGCGACCCTGGTCGGCGAGGGCTCGCGGTATCTGTGGCCGGACAGCTACGACCTGCGGCGCATCCCGGTGCGCGACCCGGCCCTGGTCTACCCGTTGTCGCTGATCTGGCGCGAGGACAATCAGCACCCCGCGCTCCCCCGGTTCCGCGCCTACCTCGACACCCGGCGGCCGGAGCCGTCCGGCGCCGCCGTATGGGTGCCGACCTGGGCGCGGTGGGCGGCCTCACATCAGTTCGAACGTTGATGGTTAGAGTTCTAACAGTTAGCGTTCGTAGCATGGATGCACCGAAGCTCACCACCAGCCTGGAGCTGGTCCGCTGGATCGGATGGGCGCAGCGCAAGGCCGGCGAGGACTGGATCCGGGCGCGCGAGCTCAGCCACGAGCAGAGCTTCGTGCTCGGCTACCTCGTGCAGCACCCCGGCTCGATCCAGCGCGACATCGCGCGGATCAGCCGCACCAGCGCGGCGAGCGTCTCCAGCCTGCTGCAGGGCCTCGAGCGCCGCGGCCTCGTCGAGCGCCGCACGGAGCCCGGCGACGAGCGCAGCAAACGCGTCTACGCGACCCCGGCCGGCGTCGAGCTGATCGCCGGGTTCGAGGCGGCGATGGCCGCCGCCGACGAGACCATCCTCGCCCCGCTGGACCAGGCCGAACGCGCCGCCCTGCACGCCCTGCTCACGAAGATCACCGCAGTGCTGCCGCAGCCGGCCCGGTAGTAGACCCCGCCTTCAGCCGCGCCGGCGTCGAACGCCGCCGCGCGCTTCACCCTGCCCGGAAAAGGAACAGCCATGACCACTGCCTCGTCATGGCGATCGGCGGCGTGTTCGGCGTCGGCGGCGGCGCGCTCATTTCGCGGCTGCTGGGCGCGGCGGAGCGCGACCCGGCGAAGGCCGGCGAGATCAGGCACGTGTCGTCGTTCGCCGTCTGGGGCTCGGTGGCCGCCGGGGCCGTCTTCGGCGCCGCCGGGCTGCTCGCGCTGGACCCGCTCGTGTCGCTGCTGGGCGCCGACGCCGCCACCACCACGGCGACGCACGCCTACGTCGGCGTCATGCTGGCCTTCGTGCCGGTGCTCGCCGCGGCCTTCTGCCTCGAACAACTCGTACGCGCGGAGGGCGCCGCCCGCCAGGTGATGATCGGCCTTATCGCCTCCACGGTCGCGAACGTCGTGCTCGACGTCCTGTTCATCCTCGTGCTGCACCGGGGTGTCGCCGGCGCGGCCCTGGCGATGGGCCTGTCCAGCCTCGGCGTCGTCGCCTACTTCGTCACCTGGCTGCAGCGCCACAGCGCGCACGTGAGCCTCGCACCGCGCTGGTTCACCCTCTCGCCCGGCGTGCTGAAGCCCGTCCTCGGCGTCGGCGTCGGCGAGTTGTTCCAGGCCGCCTTCCTGATCGTCACGTCGCTGGTGCTCAACAACCTCGCGGTCGGCTACGGCGACGACGCGCTCGCCGCCATGGGCGTCGCGGTCCGCATCGCGCAGGTGCCGGAGTTCCTGGTGATGGGCATCACGATCGGCGTGCTGCCGCTGCTCGCCTACTGCTACGGCAAGGGCGACCGGGACCGTCTCATGGCGGCGCTGCGCGCCTGCGCGGTGACCGTCGGCGGCATCGTCATGGTCTTCTCGACGACGGTGTTCCGGCCGCGCGGTGCCGGCGATCGTGATGTCCCTGGCGCAGGGGGTCCTGTTCATCCCGATCGTGATCCTCGGCAACCTGTGGTTGGGGCTGCCCGGCGTCATCTGGGCGCTGACCGTCACCGAGGCCATCGTGTTCGTCGTCGGCGTCGCGATGTGGCTGGCCTCGCGCCGCGGCATCGACCGCGGCCTCGCCGAGGGCAGCCCCGAACGCGCCGAGCAGGCCCTGGAGCAGGCCGAGGCCTGACCCAGGCCGGCTACTTCGGTTCGATGACGTTCGTGGCCAGCAGCACCATCAGCAGCGCACCCAGCACCAGCCGGTACGCGATGAAGATGCTGTAGGAGTGCTTGGCGATGAACTTCAGCAGCCAGGACACCGCGAACCAGCCGACGATGAAGCTGGTGATGGTCGCGACGATCGTCGGGAACCAGCCGACGCCGCCGTTGTCGGCGGAGATGTTGTCGAACTCGGTGACCGTCTGCAGCACGCTCGCGCCGAGCAGCGCCGGGATGGACAGGAAGAACGACAGCTTGGTGACCGTCACCCGATCGAAGTCGCGCAGCAGGCCCGCCGACATGGTGGCACCGGAACGCGACACACCCGGCAGCAGGGCGAGGCACTGCACCGTGCCGATGATCAGGGTGTCCTTCCAGGTGATGTCCTCCTCGTGGCGCACCTGGGTGGCGGCACGATCGGCGAACGCCATCACGCCGCTCCACAGCACCAGCGACCAGGCCACGACCCACAGGCTGCGCAGCGTCGAGGTGATCGCGTCCTGGAACAGCAGCCCGACGATGCCGATCGGGATGGAGCCGAGGATGATCGCCCAGCCGAAACGGTAGTCGGGGTCGGCGCGGTGCTCGGCGTTCAGCACGCCCCGGAACCAGGCGGGGACGATCCGGGCGATGTCCTTGCGCAGGAAGATGGCCGTGGCGAGCACGGCACCGGACTGGATGATCGCCGTGAACGCCGTGATGTCCTGTGCGTCGATCTCGTAGCCGAGCAGCTTTTCCAGGATGGTCAGGTGCCCCGTACTGGAAACCGGCAGGAATTCGGTGAAACCCTCCACCGCACCGAGCAGCACCGCTTCGAAGATGTTCAACCCGACCCCGCTTCTTTTGACCGACCCGCCGACCGCTGGTCGAGAATAGGGGGTCGGCTCACGGCGTGCTTCGCCGGACCCGCGCCGCCGCGATCGTGTAGGCCGGATCGCGGTCGAGGTTGTGCCGATCGCGGTCGTAGCGGCGGGTGGTCCGCGGGTCGGCGTGACCCATCGCGTCCTGCACGTCCTCCAGCGGCACCCCCTCGGCGCGGGCCGTGGTGGCGAACGCGTGCCGCAGCGAGTGCGGCGACAGCCGGGCCCAGCCGTCGATGCCGGCGTCCCGGGCCAGGCGCCGCACCAGCCGGAACACCGAGTGCCGGTCGATGCGGGCGCCGCTGGCGGTGACCAGCAGCGGCCCGTCGAGCCGGTCGGCGGTGGTGTCCTCGGCGCCGGCGCGCCAGGCCAGGTAGGCGTCCAGCGCCGCCGCCGCGTACGGGGTCAGCGCCCGCCGCCGGGGTTTGCCGCCCTTGCCGGTGAAACGCACGCTGCGGTGCCCGCGCTCGACGCCGAGATCGGCCACGTCGAGGCCGACGACCTCGCCGACGCGCAGCCCGAGATCGGCGAGCAGGGCAAGCACGACCAGGTTGCGCACCGCGGCCGGGCCGGTCTCGGCGCCGGCGGCGGCGAGCAGCGCGTCGACCTGCTCCGGGCTCAGCCCGACGGTGGCGGAATGGTCGCGCGACACCGGCGGGCGGTCCGCGCCGCCGACCGGGTTCGCCGCGACCGCCCGCAGCTTCACCAGGAAGTCATACCAACTGGACAACCCGGACAGTTTGCGGGCCACGGTCGCCGGTGCCAGCGGCCGGGCCTCCAGACCCCGGGCGTACGCGTTGACGTCCAGGAACGACGCGCGCAGCGGCTCGACGTCGCGGGCCGCGCACCAGGCCAGCCACCCGGCGACGTCACGCCGGTACGCGTCGCGGGTGTGCTCCGACAGCCGCCGGTTCGCCAGCCACGCCTCGGTGACCTGCTCGGCGCCGCCGCCCACGGCGACCGCACCACCACCCTGTCTGGGAACCGGCAACGACATGCCCGCCATCGTGTCAGCTCTGCCGCACCGTGCCGTCCGCGACATGCCAGGTGCGGGTGTGCCCGACCGCCTCGGCGAAGACCCGGTCGTGGGTGACGGTCAACAGCGTCCCCCGGTACGCCCGCAGCGCCTCCTCGATGACGTCGAGCGCGTCGAAGTCGAGGAAGTTGGTGGGCTCGTCGAGCAGCAGGACCCGCGCCGGGCTGTTCACCATCACCGCGAGCAGCAGCCGGCGCAGCTCCCCGGCGGACAGCTCACGCATCCGCGCACCCCACTGGTCGGCGCCGAACTGGTGCCCGGCGAGCAGCCGCTCGGCGTCCTCGGCGTAGACCGGCACCCGGGAGCGGAAGAAGTCGAGCACGGTGGTGGCGCCGCGCAACCCGTCGGAGGTCTGCGGCAGCACCGCCAGGGGCACGCCGGCGTGCTCGGCGATCGCGCGCAGCAGGGTCGTCTTGCCGGCACCGTTGCGGCCGGTGATCAGGATCCGGTCGCCGCGGGTGACGTCGAGGTCGACGCCGTCGAGCAGGGTCCGCTCCCCCGCCTTCACCGTCAGGTCCCGCACGGCCAGCACGGTGCCGGGTTCGCCGTCGTCGTCGCCGGGGAAGGCCAGCGTCAGCGGCGGGCGGGTCTGCGGCCGGGCGATCCAGCGTGCCGACTCCATCTGCCGGCGCAGCCGCCGCTCGCGGGCCTTCGCCTTCTTCGCCACCTTCTTCGCGATGCGCCGCAGGTGCGGCGCCTCCACGCCGGAACGCACCGTCGTCTCCACGAACCGGGCCTGACGCTTGGTCAACTCGATGTCCTGCTCCCAGCGGATCCGGTCCTTCTCCTGCGCCTCGAAGTCCAGCAGCAGCCGCTGCCAGCGCCGGTTCTTCTCGGCCCGGTAGGCGCTGTAGCCGCCCCCGGGATAGTCCTGCACCTGCTCGTGGATGCCGTCGAGCTCGACCACATGGGTGACGGCGGTGTCCAGGAAGGCCCGGTCGTGGCTGACGGCGAGGATCCCGCCGGGGAACTCGCGCAGCCACCCGGCGAGCCAGGCGGCGCCGTCGGCGTCGAGATGGTTGGTCGGCTCGTCGAGCAGCAGCACGTCCGGCGCCTCCATCAGCGCCCGGGCCAGCAGCAGCCGGGCCTGCTCGCCGCCGCTGACCGCGCCCAGGGCCAGCTCCCGCGGCAGATGGTCGATGTCGAGCCGCTGACGGATCTCGGCGAGCCGGGTCTCGGCGTTCCACCCTTCGAGAGCGGTCCAGCGCTCCAGGACCCGGCCGTACTCGTCGAGGACGTCGTCGCCGCGCTCGAGCGCCGCCGCCAGCAGCCGCAGCCGCCCGGCGACCCCGGCGAGTTCGCCGAGCCCCGCGGCGAGGAAGTCCCCGACCGTGCCGGCCGGATCGCCGAGCTGCTGCGGGACGTAGCCGATCCGGGTGCCGGGGCCGCGGGTGACGGCGCCGGACGCCGGCGGGAGCTCCCCGGCGAGGACCCGCAGCAGGGTCGTCTTGCCCGCACCGTTGGGGCCGACCACGCCGACGCGGTCGCCCGGGCCGACGATCAGGTCGACACCGGAAAAGAGCAGATCACCGTCGTGGGCGCGGCTGATCGAGGCGGCTTTCAACAAGGAGTCCTCCGGAAAACACAGATACCGACACGGGTACGGCGACCCGCGCGCCAGGCCTCAGGGCGGCGCTCACGGGTCGGGTCGGTATCACACGGAGAAGTCGGCTCCTCGGAATCGGCGGCAGGTCCCGGCGTCAACCATCGCTCGCCGCGGCGCGGCCCGCAACCGGATTACCGCCACAACGCGACGGGCCGTCACGCGAAGCGTGGCGGCCCTTTCGGATTCGCGGTACAGGCGCACATCAGGCGGCCGCGTACGCCACCGACCGGTTCATGCCGCGCACGTCGGTCACGGCCAGCCGCGACGACATCGTGCTGCGACCGGCGATCTGCGCCGCGTACGCCGCCCGGCGCCGGGCCACACAGCCGTCGCCCTGCGCGCCGGCGGCCTCCTGCTGCTCCATGTGCGTGTTCAGGCCGTCCCGCAGCAGCGCCAGCGCCTCCGTGCGCAGCTGCGACACCCGCGACTCGGTCACGCCCAGCTCGGCGGCGACCGCCGACAACGGCCGCTCCTGCAGGAACGACGACTCGACGACGAACCGCAGCCGCTCCGGCAGCACCGCGACCGCGTCGTGCAGGTAGCCGATCCGCTCGCGGTGCAGCAGCGTCTCCTCGGGGTTCATCGAACCCTCGGTGACCATGTCCTCGGCCGTGCCGACCGCGAAGCCCTGCAGCGACAGCACCGCGGCGCGCTGCACGTCGTCCTCGACGTCGGCGAGCTCGCCGACGCCGACACCCAGCCGCAG
>NZ_JBEZXZ010000182.1:0-18140 GCF_040638275.1 Actinoplanes sp. NPDC026623
GCGGCCGCGCTCGACGGCACCGACCGCGACGTGGTGCTGGTCGGGCACAGCTACGCGGGCCTGGTGGTCCGGCAGGCGGCCGACCTGCGCCCCGATCGGGTACGCCGGATCGTGCTCGTCGACGGCTGGGCGGGCCGCGACGGCGCCGGCATGTTCGCCCTGGCGCCCGGCCCCTTCGTCGCCGCCGTCCGTGCCGCCGCGCGCTCGAACACCGATCGGCGGCTCATCCCGGCGCCGCCGCCCGCCGCCTTCGGCATCACCGACCCGGCCGGCGCCGAGTGGCTCGCCGCCCGGCTGCGACCTCAGCCGATACTCACCTTCACCGGGCCGGCCGAGCTGACCGGCGCCGTCGACCGCATCCCGGGTACGGCGATCTGCTGCCGGCCCGCGACCTACCCGTTCTCCCGGTTCGCCGCCGAGCTCGGCTACGCCGTCGTCTTCCTGGACGGCCCGCACGACGTGATGCTCACCGACCCGCAGGCCCTGGTCCGCCTGCTCAGGGGCGCCGCGTGACACTTCGAGAACCGGAAGCCGGAACACTAGGATGATGAAGTGGACCAGCGAAGCTACAACCAGTTCTGCGCGACCGCACGCACCCTCGACCTGGTCGGCGAACGCTGGACCCTGCTGCTCATCCGCGAACTGCTGACCGGCCCCAAACGCTTCGGTGAGCTGCAGCAGCGCCTGCGCGGGCTGGGCACCGGCCTGCTCGCGGCCCGGCTGAAGCACCTGGAGCGGGAGGGCCTGGTCGAGCGGGGCACCCTGCCGCCGCCGGCCCGGACCCCGGCCTACGCCCTCACCGCCGCCGGGCGGGACCTGGAACCGGTCATCCTCGCCCTGGCGCGATGGGGCATGACCTGGGCGATGGGGCAACCGCGCGACGACGAGTTCTTCGAGCCCGGCTGGGCCATGCTCGGCCTCAAGGCGTGTTTCGATCCGCGGTCCGCCCAGCGTCTGCAGGCGGTCTACGAGTTCCGCATCGACGACGACGCCTTCTACGTGCGCATCGACGGCGGCACCATCGAGGTCGCGCACGGTCCCGCCCAGCATCCCGACGCCGTCATCACCACGACCGGGGAGCTCATCCGCGACATCGCCGCCGGCCGGGCGAGCCTCGCCGGTGCGGTCGCCGACGGCACCGCCCAGGCCACCGGAAAGCCGGAGGCGCTCCGGCGCCTGGCCGGCGTCTTCCGGGCGCCAACCGCGCGGGCGCGGACGGCTGCGCTCGACGAACTCGGATCGCTGCAGCGACCGGCGCGTACGGAGGACTGATCGCCGTGCGGACGAGGCGACAGAACGACGACGGAGATGCGGCGCGGGTCATCTACCCGCCCTCGATGGATGACTTCGACTGGGCCATGACCGAGACCAAGGGCTGGATCGAGATAACGGTCCAATGGGCCGGCCGCCGGAAGAGGGTCACCTTCTACGACCCGGCCCGGCTGGCTCAGGAGGTCCAGAGCGCCGTTGCTCAACCCGGCTACTTCGCCGAATCTGCTGTCGTCGTCCTGCCGGCGGTCACCAGGGAAGCGATCGAGGCGGTCGTCGCTCAGCTGGCACAGAGGCGCTTCGCGGATATCGATTGAAGCGCTGCTCCGGCGGCGGTCAATCCGCGTTCGACCCGGACGTCAGGCTGACGCGAGTTCGAACGGGGTGATGCGGTGTACCGGCAAGGTCGGTCTGGCGACACTCGGGACGTGGCGGGTCGGCACCACCGGGGACGCTGCGGCAACCGTGCGGCTGTGCTGCCACGCCGGCTGGAGGAGGTCCGCGCCGGGCTTGTCGAGACGGTGGGTCGACGGGCTCAGGCGGCTGCCGGTGCGTAGTTCCAGTTCTGTGCTCATGGCGCTCTCCTGCGTTCGGCATCGTCACCGAAAGATCCTTGGTCTTCCGCGGCCGATTTCCAGGATGAGGAGTGTCCGTGGCACGTCCGGAACGTTCGGGGAGCCGGCCGGTTGCAGCCGGCCCGGCGGCGCAGACCAGGTTCAAAGATCGGCACTGAGCAGGAATTCGCGCAACGCCGCCGCGAACGGTTCGGGGGCGGTGTGCGTGGCGAAGTGCGACTGGCCCGGCAGCGTCACCCGCGCCGCCTTCGGCAGCGCGCCGGCGATGGCATCCATTGTGGAGGGCATCGGCGCCCAGGTCTCGCCGCCCTGCATGAGCAGGACGGGTACGCCGATGCGGGCCCAGCGTTGGACGTCGGCCTGGTCGGCGGCGATCGCCTCGAGATCGTGCAGGCACCCCACGGCCTCGGCGGCGGCCGAAGCCTGCTCGGCCGGGCTCTTCGGGGCGGTGTCCGCGGACGCCATCGCCGCGAGGAGGGCGGCCGGAACGCGGGCGACCTTCTCGGCGAACAGCCGCGTCGCTGCGGCGATGTCACCGGCCCCCAGGAGCTCGCGGTATGCGCCGAGCACGGGCGCCAGGGCCGCGCCCGCGGCGAACAGCGGCGGCTCGAACAGCGCCACCGAACGGATCGCGTCGCTGCCGGAGTGCGCCGCATGCAACGCGACCGTGGCACCGTAGGACGCCCCGGCCACGTGCGCGGAGCCGCCGGCCGCGGCGATCACGGTTTGGAGATCGGCGGCGTCGTCCGCGTAGGTCTTGGGGCTCCGGCAGCCGTCGCTCGGCGGGTAGCCGCGGCGCGCATAGACCCACAGCTCGAACCGGTCGGCCAGCAGCGGCACGATCGGGTCCCAGGAGTCCAGCCCGCCCGAGGATCCGTGCACCAGAACCACGGGGGAGCCGCGCCCCGTACGCCGCGCCGTCAGCCGGGTCCCGTCCGCTGCCACTACCGAGATGTCCACGCGGGGGAGTCTCTCAGGGTGGCCGTCACGGGGGCATCTCAATTCAGCCCCCGCTGGTCAGGTCGCTGGTCGCGGCGAGGTCGGTGACGATGCCGCGCAGCTGTCGAAGGATCGGATCGTCGCGGGTGGGCAGCCAGGCGAGGACGGTCAGAGCCTCGTCCCCGATGAGCGGCACGAAGACCACGCCGGTGCGGCGGATGCTGATCGCCGATTGCGCCAGCCGGGTCACGCCGACACCGGCGGCGACGAGCCCGAGCAGGTTCGCGACGCTGCCGGCTCGTTGCACGACGCGCGGGTGGAAACCGGCGGCGGCGAAGTCCCGGTCGTATTTCTCGTGCCACGGCGGCCAGGATCCGCGCGGAGTGAGCACCCAGTCCTCGTCGGCGAGATCGGCGAGGTGCAGCGCCGCCCGGGTGGCGAGCGGATGGTCGGCCGGCACGACCGCGCACACCGGCTCCATGGTGACCGTCTGGGTGGCCAGGTCGCCGACCAGCGGTGGTCTGGTGAGGGCCGCGTCGAACCGGCCGTCCCGCAGGCCCGCGACGAGGTCGTCGATGGGCAGGTCATGGGTGACGAACTCGAGATCCGGCAGCCGGTGCCGCAGGGCGCGGACGACCGGCGGCAGCATGTAGTTGGCCGTCGAGGACAGGAAGGCCAGTTCCAGGCGGCCGACCTCACCGCGGGCGGCCCGGTGCGCGACGGCGAGTGCCTGCTCCGCCCGGGCGAGCACGGCGCGGGCCTCGGTGAGGAAGACCTCCCCGGCGCGGGTGAGGCGGGCGCCGCGGGTGTCCCGGTCGAACAGCCGGATGCCCAGCCGGCGCTCCAGCGCACTGATCTGCTGTGACAGTGACTGCTGGGTGATGCGCAGGTCCACGGCGGCCCGGCTGAAATTCAGGCGCTCGGCAACGGCCACGAAATATCGCGATCGTCCAGATCAGTTCGATGGGCGGGCAGCTGAGCATGCCGGGTTTCGGGGCCTACTGCGCCGCGAAGTTCGCCCTCGAGGGCCTGTCGGAGGCGCTGGCCGAGGAGGTCCGGCCGTTCGGCATCCGGGTTCTGATCGTCGAGCCGGGCGCATTCCGCACCGAGTTCGGCGGTCACCGGATGCACCGGTCGCGCGTCATCGACGCCTACGCGGCGACGTCCGGAGCTACCCGGACCGCCGTCGACACCATGGACGGAACGCAGCCGGGCGATCCGCGCAAGGCGGCCCGGGCCATCCTCGAGGTCCTCGACCTTCCCGAGCCGCCGCTGCGGCTGGCGCTCGGCAACGACGCCGTCGACAACATCATGGCCCACCACGACCTGCTCCGGGCCGACCTGATCACCTGGGAGAAGCTCAGCCGCGGGACGGACTTCGACGGGCCGGGCATCACCGGCACCTGAACCGTCCGTCGCGGTCAGCGGGCGGCCTCGGCCGCTTCGAGATCTATCGCGATCATCGAGAAGACGGCGAGGTCATGCGCCTTCTCGCCGTCCCATACGGCCATCCGCAGCGTGCCCTCCCGCTGGTATCCGGCCCTCTCGGCGACCCGTACGGAAGCGACGTTGTCGAGGCGGGCGTGCAGCTGGACCCGCCGCATCCCGCCGTCGACGAGCGCCCACCGGCCGACCGCGCGGGCCGCCCCGGTCGCATATCCGCGACCGCGCCGGCCGGCCCGGACCCCGTAGCCGATCTCGGTGGTTCCGGCCGCCCAGTCGGTGTCGCGCAACCCGACGCTGCCGACGAACTCACCGCTCGCCGTCTCCACGATCGTCAGGTGCACGCCCGCGCCGTCCAGCCTGCGCTGGTGCACCGTCTCGGCCAGCCACCGGTCCACGTCGGCGACGTCACCGGGGGAGCCCGGCGGCAGTGCCGTCCGGTCGCCGGCCGCCACCAGCGCCGTCACCTGGGCCGCGTCCGGCGGGCCGAACTCGCGGATCTCCAAGCCACCGGAGACGATCTTCACTGGGGGGAACATGCGAGCAGCGTACGCAGCGCGCGGACGGCCTCAGCGGTCGAGCAGCTGGGCCAGATGCACGGCCGGGCGGCCCCGCAGATCCGTGACCTGGGTGCGGCAGGAGAAGCCGTCGGCGAGGACGACCGCGTCGGGGGCGGCGTCGAGAGCGGGCAGCAGGTTCTGCTCGGCGACCGCCACCGAGACCTCGTAGTGGCCGAGTTCGACGCCGAAGTTGCCCGCCAGCCCGCAGCAGCCGGCCAGCCGCCGCACCCGGGCGCCGGTCCCGGCGAGCAGGTCGGCGTCGGCCTTCCAGCCCAGTACGGCGTGGTGGTGGCAGTGCGGCTGGGCGACGACCTCGACGCCGGACAGGTCGGGCGGTGACCAGCCCGGTGTCTTCGTGAGCAGCTCGGCGAGGGTGTGCACGGAACCGGCGACCAGGGCGGCGTCGGCGTCGCCGGGCAGCAGCTCGTGCACGTCGGAGCGCAGCACCGCCGTGCAGGACGGCTCGATGCCGACGATCGGGATGCCGTCGCGGGCGGCGTCGGCGAGTGCTGCGACCGTACGGGAGAGGATCTTCTTGGCCGAGTCGAGCTGGCCGGTGGTGATCCAGGTCAGGCCGCAGCAGACCGGCCCGTTCGGCAGTCGCGGTTCGTAGCCGGCGGCGCGCAGCACCCGTACGGTGGCGTCGGCGACCTCGGGTGAGAAGGCGTCGGAGAAGGAGTCGGCGAAGAGCACCACCGGCTTGCGGCCCTCGGCCGCGGCCGGCACGAAGCCGCGGCCGAACGGGCGCCGGGCGAAGGCCGGGACGGAGCGCCGCCGGTCGACGCCGGCCAGCCAGAGCGCGAGGCGGCCGAGCACGGGCAGCCGGACGGAGGCGTTCGCCAGCCGGGGCATCCGGCCGGCGATCCTTGCCCAGAACGGCAGCCTGCCGAGCGTGTAGTGCGAGCGCGGCCGCAGCCGGCCGGAGTAGCTCTGGTGCAGCACCTCGGACTTGTAGGTGGCCATGTCGATGCCGGTCGGGCAGTCGGAGGCGCAGCCCTTGCAGGACAGGCACAGGTCCATCGCGTCGTGGACCGACGGGTGCGACCAGGGCAGCTCGCCGCGCACGACCTCCTGCAGGATCCGGGCGCGCCCGCGGGTCGAGTCCTGCTCCTCGCGGGTGGCCAGGTAGGAGGGGCACATGACGCCGCCGGCGGCGGAGTTGTCGGCGCGGCACTTGCCGACGCCGGTGCACCGGTGCACGGCCTGGCCGAGGTCGCCGTCGTCGTGCGGGTACGCCATCGCGAGCTGCTTGAGGGGGAAGCGGCCGGCCGGGCGGATGTCCGCGTCGACCGGGTCCGGGTCGACGAGGACGCCGGGGTTGAGCAGGTTGTCCGGGTCGAAGGCGTGCTTGACGCCCGCGAACAGGGCGAGGGCGTCGGGGGAGTACATGTGCGGCAGCAGCTCGGAGCGGGCCCGGCCGTCGCCGTGCTCGCCGGACAGCGATCCGCCGAACTCGCCGACCAGCCGCGCCGCGTCGGTGAGGAACTCGCGCAGCACCGTCGTCCCGCCGGGCCGGTCGAGCGGGTAGTCGAGCCGCACGTGCATGCAGCCGTCGCCGAAGTGGCCGAACGGCGCGGAGGTCATGCCGTAGGAGGAGACGAGCTCGTCGAACCGGGCGAGGTAGGCGCCCAGCTTCTCCGGCGGCACGGCGGCGTCCTCCCAGCCGGGCCACGCGGGTTTGTCGGAGGGCGCGCGGCCGGCCAGGCCCGCGCCGTCCTCGCGGATGCGCCACAGCCGGGCCTGGCGGGCGGGGTCGGTGACGACGAGGGCGTCGTCGCCGATGCCGTCGGCCGCCAGCTTCTGCGCCCGGGCGGCCACCTCGCCGGGGTCGTCGCCGGCGAGCTCGACGAAGAGCCAGGCCCCGCCGCGCGGCAGCGGCGGGACGGCGTCGGGGCCGCGGCGGGCGCGCATCACGTCGAGCAGCCGCGAGTCGAGCCCCTCGCAGGAGGTCGGGCCGTGCGCGACCACGGCGGGTGCCGCCTCGCCGGCCGCGATGATGTCCGGGAAGCCGAGCACGACGACGACCCGGACCGGCGCGTCGACGACCAGCTTCACGGTCGCCCGGGTGATGACCGCGAGGGTGCCCTCGGAGCCGACGAGAGCCTGGGTGAGGTCGAAGCGCTCGGGCAGCAGGTGCTGCACGGCGTAGCCGGACACCTGGCGGGCGAAGCGGTCGAACTCGGTGCGGGCGGTGGCCAGGTGCGCGCCGACCGCGGCCCGCAGGCCGGAGATCACCGGGTCGGCGCCGTGCGCGAAGGCGGCGCCCTGGTCGTCGTAGCCGCAGGTGAGCCGGTCCCCGGCGGCGGTCAGCAGCTCGAGCCCGGCGACGTTGTCGCTGGTGCGGCCGTACGCCAGCGACCGGGAGCCGCAGGCGTTGTTGCCGATCATCCCGCCGATGGTGCAGCGCGGATGGGTGGACGGGTCCGGCCCGAAGCGGACGCCGTGCGGCGTGACGGCCTTCTGCAGGACGGCGTGCACGGTGCCGGGCTCGACCACCGCCGTGCGTGCCGACGGGTCGACGTCGAGCACGCGGTTGAGGTGCCGGGAGAAGTCGAGCACGATGCCGCGGCCGACGGCGTTTCCGGCCACCGACGTGCCGGCGCCGCGGGAGGTGAGCGGCACCCGGGTCTCGCGGGCGACGGCGAGGGCCGCGGCGACCTCGTCGACGTGCCGGGGCCGGACCACCGCGAGGGGCGGAATCCGGTAGAGCGAGGCGTCGGAGGCGTACATCCCCAGGGTGCCGGGGTCGGCCCGCACCTCGAGCCCGGCCCTCAGCAGGGCCTCCACCACGCCGTTCGGCTGCTCGCTCATGGGTAACATGTTACTCGTGCCTGAGCTTGCCCTGCCGCCGGACGCCCGCAACCTCGCCGACGCCGTCGTCCGGGCGGTCCGCGACGGCGTCGCCGCCGGCGAGCTCGTGCCCGGCACGACCTACTCGGTCTATCAGCTCGCGGACCTGCTCGGGGTGTCGCGCAGCCCCGCCCGGGAGGGCCTGCTGCGGCTCGCGGAGGCGGGACTGGTCGAGATCCACCGCAACCGCGGCTTCCGGGTCCTGCCGCCGAGCGTCCACGACATCGAGGAGATCATCGGCATCCGCCTCGCCCTCGAACCGGGCGCCGCCCGCCGCGCGGCCGAGCACGGCACCGACGAGCAGCACGCCACCATCCGGTCGGCGCTGGACGCCATGGCGGACGCGGCCGCGCGCGGCGACGACGCGCGCTTCTGGCCGGCCGACCGGCTCCTGCACGACCTGTTGCTGCGTGCCTCGGGGCGGCCTCGGACCGCGGCCATCGTCGAGCGGCTGCGCACCACCACCGCCCTGCTCGGCCCGCCGACCACCGCCAGCGGCCGTACCCTGCTGGAGATCCACGCCGAGCACGAGCCGGTGGTCGCCGCCGTGCTGGCCCGCGACGGCGCGGGTGCCGAGGCCGCCATGCGCGCGCACCTCGAGGCGACCGGGGGCCTGCTGGTGAGCAATCTGAACGGCGGGCGTCAGCCGTAGAGCGCCGACACCCACAGGTGGGTCAGCGTGTCGACAAGCACGGTCCGGTCGTCGAACGGCGGCACTGCGCAGGCGGCCAGGTAGTAGAGCCGCTCGCCGGTCCACGTCAGCGATGCGGCGAGCGCGGGCACGTCGACGCCGTCGAGCCGGGCCGCCACGGCGGGATCGGCCCGCCGGTCGGCCTCGATCCGGGTCACCGCGGCGTCGGTGAACGTCGCCATCTGGGCCAGCCACAGCTCGCGCAGCTGCGAGTCGGACGCCCAGCTCTCCACGATGGCGCGCAACACCGCCGCGTTGGACAGCCACAGGCCGGCGCCCGCGTCGATGCCGGCCCGCAGGGTCTCGCGGGGGCCGGGCCTGCCCTGCGTCCACGGCTGCGCGGCCGCGTGGCCGGCGCCGACCGCGCGGCGCACCACCTCGGCCAGCACCGCCTGCTTGCCGGCGAAGTAGAAGTAGAAGCTCGCCCGGGAGACCCCCGCGGCGGTGATGATCTCCGCGACGCTGAGGGTGTCGAAGGTGCGCTCACGCAGCAGCTCGCGAAGTGCGTCGAGGATGCGTTCGCGCAGGTCGGTATTGGTCTTCTGGGGCACATCGCGGCGGGCCGGCACGACCGGAAGCGTACCGGACAGGGAATCTAGACAGCATGACCAGACAGACTATATGGTCGCCGCATGAGGTACACGACGTTCGGGCGTACCGGCCTGCGGGTGTCCGAGCTGGTGCTCGGCGCGATGACGTTCGGTGAGCAGGGTGGTGTCGGCGCGCCGATCGAGGAGTGCCGTCGCATCCTCGACGCCTACGCCGAGGCCGGCGGAAACGTCGTCGACACCGCCGTCAACTACCGCGGCGGCGCCAGCGAGGAGATCCTCGGTGAGCTGCTGAGCGGGCGGCGCGACCGGTTCGTCGTGGCCACGAAATACACGGTGACCCGCGACCCGGCCGACCCGAACGGCGGCGGAAACCATCGCAAGAATCTCAGGCTGTCGCTGGAGACCAGCCTGCGCCGGCTGCGCACCGACCACGTCGACGTCTACTGGGTGCACATCTGGGACCGGCACACGCCGATCGAGGAGACCATGCGGGCGCTCGACGACGCGGTCACCGCCGGAAAGGTTCTCTACATCGGGGTGTCGGACACGCCGGCCTGGGTGGTCTCACGCGCGAACACGCTGGCCGAGTGGCGCGGCTGGACCCCCTTCGCCGGACTCCAGGTGCCTTACAGCCTGGTGAACCGCGACGCCGAGCGGGAGCTGCTGCCGATGGCCGAGGCCTACGGCCTCACCGTGACGGCGTGGAGCCCGCTCGGCGGCGGCGTGCTGTCCGGCAAGTACAACGCCGCCGCGCCGGTGGGAGCGACGCGACTGAGCCGCGACGCCATCAGCGACCGGGACCTCGGTGTGGCCCGGGTCGTGCGGGAGGTGGCCGGCGAGCTCGGTGCCACCCCCGCACAGGTTGCTCTCGCCTGGACCCGCCGGCGCGACGGCGTGCTGCCGATCGTCGGCGCCCGGACCCTCGACCAGCTCCGGGACAACCTGGGTTGCACGGCGGTCACGCTGCCGCCACCACTGGTGACGCGGCTGGAGGAGGCCACCGGTTTCGGACTCGGCTTCCCGGCCGACTTCATCGCACAGACCACACCCTGGGTGCTCGGCGCCGCCGCGCTCTGAACCCCGGCTCCGCGTCAGGCGGACGCCGACTCCCAGACGAACCCGTCCGGATCGGTGAACGGCCCGGCGTCGCCGGCGACGACGATCCGGTGCGAACCGGTGCCCTCCGGCGCGACGCCGGCGTCCTTGGCGGCGGCCTTGCGGCTGTACAGCGCCAGCTTGACGGGCGAGCCGGCGGTGTCGAACTCGACGTACTTGCTGCCGAAGCTCTTCGACACGGTCAGGCCCTGGTCGACGTAGAACTGCCTGGTGGCCCTCACGTCGGCGACGCCCAGCAGGAGCACGATGTCGTCGACATTCCGGGTCGCCGGTCCGGTGTCCTTCTTCGACGACGTCGCGATCTTCCAGATCGTGCCGTCCGGGGCCTGGACGACCCCGCCGTAGCCCCAGAAGCTCTTCCTCACCGGCTTCAGCGTGGTGGCGCCGTGCTCGAGGGCGGTGCCGGCGAGGCTGTCGACCGTGCTCGGCTGGGAGACCACCAGCGACAGCGTGAAGCCGCGGAAGCCGGTCGTCGGCGCCTGCGAGGCCCGGACCCGCACCGTCTTGCCCAGGCCGAACGCGTCGCCGTAGAAGGTGTCGGCGGCGGTGGGATCGGGAACCTCGAGGGCCACGTATTCGATGGCGGTCACTTGGACACCTCCTGGATGCGGACCATGTTGCCGGCGGGGTCGCGGAAGGCGCAGTCGCGTACGCCGTACGGCTGCTCGGTCGGCTCCTGGACGATCTCGGCGTCGCCGGCCTGCACGCGCTCGAAGGTGCCGTCGAGGTCCCTGGTCGCCAGCAGGACGCTGGCGTAGGTGCCCTTGGCCATCATCTCGCGGATGGTGCGGCGTTCGTCGTCGGTGAGTCCGGGGGTCGCGGCCGGCGGGTACAGGACGATGGACGTGTCCGGCTGCCCGGCGGGGCCGACCGTGATCCAGTGCATCCCGTTGTAACCGACGTCGTTGCGGACCTCGAAGCCGAGCGTGTCGCGGTAGAAGGCCACGGCGGCCTCCGGGTCGTCATGGGGAAGGAAGCTCGAGGAGATCGTGATGTCCATGCCGACAACGCTAGGCGCGGCGCGCGGCCGGTGCTTCTCGATTCCTGATCGGTCCGGCTCAGGCCAGCGGGGTGTCGGCGCGTAGCAGCGCCGGCGACAGGGTCGCCGCGGTGAGATCGCGCGTCCGTACGGCCGCGGCGCCCGCCCGGGACGCCTGGCGCAGGCACTCGGTGAGCGCGGCGCCGCCGAGGTGCGCGGCGAGGAAGCCGGCGAAGAACGCGTCGCCCGCGCCGTTGGTGTCGACCACCTCGCCGGCCGGCGTGGCCGGCACCCGGACCACCGGCCCGCCCCGCTCGCAGGCGATCGCGCCCTGTGCGCCCAGCGTGCAGACGGCCAGGCGGCTGCCGGCGGCGATCCGGGCCTGCAGGAACGCCTCGGGGTCGGCGAGTCGTTCCCCGCTGAGGAACAGGTGGTCGGCGGCGTCGCGGAACTCGCGGTGGAACTCGCTCGTGCCGTCGTAGTCGTGCAGGTCGCACCAGATCGGCTTGCCGGCGCGGCGCGCCGCGCGCAACACCGGGCGGCTGTGGTCGGCGAGATCGGCGACGACCACGTCGGCGGCGTCGATCAGGCCGGGCGGCACCTCGACGGGCTGCGCGGCCCGGGGCAGGGTCAGGTAGATCGAGAGCCGCTGCCCCCGGTCGTCCATCAGGTTGACGTGGCGCTCGGAGCCGTTGGCGCTCGGGACGACCACCACGTCGATGCCGTGTCCGCGCAGCTCGGCGGTGATGCGCGAGCCGGCGTCGTCGCCGGTGTCGGCCAGGGTGATCAGGGTGACGTGTGCGCCGAGCCGGGCGAGGTTGAGTGCCTTGCCGGCGGAGGTGCCGCCCAGGGTGTCGTGATGCCACTCGGCGAACAGGGTGTGCGGCCGCGGGGCGGGCAGCTCCGCCACGCGGATGATGACATTCCACGAGGCCGGACCGGCGACCAGGATGCGATGCATGGGCGTCACTCTATGACATCTGCAAGAAGTTTCAGTTACAACGTCGATTGCTGCGGCGGGCGCTTCGTGATTCCACTCACTGCCGTTGGCAAGGTCACGGGCTTGAGCTGCGGATTCCGCCGCTGATGCCATTGAAGGATGTTGACGTCCTCTGCAAGAACTTGCAAGGGTGGTCCTCGTAGGAACGCGACGAAGTACCACCCTGATACGGAGTGAAACCAGCATGCGCCTCATCCACCGTCCCACCGCCCGATCGCGCGGGACCAGCTGTCGTGCCGCCGCGGTCGGGGTCGGCATCACGCTCCTACTGGGCATCACCGCCGCACCGGCCTCCGCCTCCGCCGCGCCGGTGATCCGCTTCTCGTCGGACTGGAGCACCACGGTCGAGGGTGCCATCGAGGCGAACGCCCCCGTGCTTGTCGACTACGACCCGGCGCGCCTGCCCAACTGCCGCGCCCAGTACGCCGGCGGCGACGCGTGGAGCATCGGCGTCGAATACCGGATCGACGGCGGCGCGGTGCAGCGCCGGCCGGTCACCCAGCTCAACGGCAACCGCCGGCAGGTCAAGGTGCTGGCGTCCCTGCCGCTCGGCGCGGACGCGCGCGAGCTGGAGCTGTGGTTCGTCTCCGGCGACCGGGCCGGCTGCCGGGAGTACGACTCGCAGTACGGCGCCAACTACCGGTTCGCGGTCGCGCAGTGACGAAGACCCTGCTCGCCGCGCTTCTCGGCGCCGTCGCCGGCCTCGGCGCGGTGGCCGCACCCGCGGTCGCGTCCCCGCCACCGCCGCAGGAGCTCGGCGCGCCCGACCTGGGCGGCTACTGCCGCTCGCTCGGCTACGCCGACGCCATCGCCCTGGGCCGTTCCGCGTACGACTGGCACTGCCGCACCGGGGACCAGCGGTACGGCGACCTGACCCTGGACGCCGCCTGCCGCTGGACGTACCAGATCCCGCAGGCCGTTGACCGCATCGCGGACTTCTGGCGCTCGGGCAGCGTCCGGTGCTGGCGGGTACGCGACGACGTCGTCGCACCCGACCTCGGCCGGTACTGCCGCACCACCGGCGCGGACGGCGCCGTGCTGGTCGGCTCCGACGCATACAGCTGGCGCTGCGTCACCGGCGCGGCCGAGCCGCGGTACGCGCTCGTCGACATGCTTGCCGCCTGCCGGGAAACCACCTTCGGGTACGCCACGATCGACCGGTTCGTGGACTTCCTGAACCCGCACTCCTGGCAGTGCCGGGTCTGAGCGGTCACGACAGGATCTCCACGTAGCCGTCGGTTCCGTGCACGCGGATCCGCTGCCCATCGTGGATCAGCCGGGTGGCATCCAGCACGCCGACGACGGCCGGCAGGCCGTACTCCCGGGCGATCACCGCGCCGTGGGTCATCAGCCCGCCGACCTCCGTCACCAGGCCGGCGACGGCGACGAACAGCGGCGTCCAGCTGGGGTCGGTGTGTGCGGTGACGAGGATGTCGCCCGGCTCGAGATCGGCCCGCGCCATGTCCAGGATGACGCGGGCCCGCCCCTCGACGGTCCCGGCGGAGACCGCCAGGCCGGCCAGCGCGCCGGCCGGCACGTCCGCACGCCGGTACGCCCCGTTGAGCGCCTCGCCGTCGGAGGTGAGCACCCGGGGCGGCGTGAGCCCCTCGTACGAGGTGAACGCGGCCTTGCGCGCCTCGATGAGCCCGTAGTCGGCCCGGTTGGCGCGCACGACGTCGTGCAGCTCCTGGAACGCGAGGTAGAAGATGTCTTCCGGCTCGCGGAGCACCCCGGCCCGCACCAGGCGCTCGGCCTGCGCCATCAGGGCCCGCTTGTACACGAAGTAGCGGCTGATCATGCCGTACTTCGGATACTCCCGGTACCCGATGAAGGTCCGTACCCTGTCGATCATCAGCTTCGTCTCGGCGGCCTTGGCCTCGCCGTCCGGCAGCGCCCGCAGGCGCTCCAGGAGCTCCTGCTCCTTGCGCCAGGCCTCCTGGCGCCCCTGCTCGAAGCGCCGCTCGCCGGCTCCCGGTTCGAAGTTCCGGATGTTGCCGACGATCAGGGGAACGAGCGTGGACGGGCGCTCGCTCCACCGTGGCCGGGTGATGTCGATCTCGCCGACGCAGCGCATGCCGTACCGGTCGAGCCACGCCTCGATGGCGTCGCGCGCCTCCCGCCCGCCGGCGAGCCTGGGCAGCCCGTCCAGGAAGCCGTCGTCCTCGGCGCCCTCCAGAAACGCCACCACCTCCGGATGCGGGCGGATCACGTCGGCGACGTCGAGCAGCGCCAGCCCCATCTCCGAAGTGACGTTGTGCGGCACGGACTGGGTGAGCGTGTCCGCCGCGTTGCGCTCGCCCAGCCAGGCCTCCAACCGCTCGTTGAGCCACCACGTCGCCTCCATCGCCGGCATGAACACCTGACGGCTGCGCGGATCGAACAGGATCCGCCTCAGCTCCTGGATGTCCGTGCGGATGAAGTCGAGCAGCGCCACCCCCGACTTCGTGCGGATCTCGCGTTCCGCGGCGGCGACGGAGGCCTCGCTGAGTCCGATCAGCTCGGTGACGATGGCCGGATCGGTCTCGATCGGCTCGGTGGGGCCGCCGAGCAGCGGACCGGGTGCGTCTTGGTCGGACACCGGCCGGATGAAGCCGTCGCGCTCGATGACGGTACGCAGCGCGTCCCCGATCAGCGGATCGGACTTGCCGATGAGCTCCACCAGGCCGGCCCGGGTCGCCGGCGCGGCCAGCCGCGCGGTGACGTCGACGAACAGCCGGCCGCCGGCCTCGGCCATCGGCGCGGGGGTCGTCATCTGCCAGAAGGAGAGCCCCAGGGGTTTCATGGGGTCGGTCATCATCTGCTGATGGCCGACGGAGATGTAGACGTGGTTCTCGCCGTCGCCCGACTCGGGGATGGGGAACAGCGTGGTGATCGGCCGGCTCTGGACGATCTGGACGCCGTCGCCGGCCAGGCACCACTCGATGTCCTGCGGGCGGCCGAAGTGCGCCTCGATCCGCCGGCCGACCCCCACCAGCGTCAGGACCTGCGCGTCCGTCAGCGCGGGCCGGCTCTGCATCCCCGGGTCGATGGCCTGTTCCCGGGTCCCGCCCGCCGGTGCGGCGTGGATGGCGAGCTTCTTGACGCCGATCGCCTTGGCGACGATCTCGTCGCCGCGTATCTGATAGACGTCCGGATTCACCAGGCCGGAGACCAGGGCCTCGCCGAGGCCGAAGCCGGCCTCCACCGAGGCGACCCTGCGGTTGCCCGTGACGGGGTCGGCCGTGAACAGGATGCCGGCCGCCCGCGGGAAGACCATCCGCTGCACGACAACGGCCATGTGTACCGCGCGGTCGTCGATGCCGTTGCGCCGGCGGTAGGTCACCGCCCGCTCGGTGAACAGCGAGGCCCAGCACCGGCTGACGTGGGCCAGGATCGCCTCCGGCCCCACGATGTTCAGATAGGAGTCCTGCTGGCCGGCGAAGGAGGCCGTCGGCAGGTCCTCGGCCGTCGCGCTGGATCGCACGGCGCAGGCGGCCCGCTCGCCGAGCCGGGCCAGGTGGTGGGTGATCGCCGCCGCGAGGTCCTCCGGGATCGCGATCCCCTCGATGCTTCGGCGGATCTCCGCGGCGAGCGCGCGGATCGCCTCGCGGTCGTCCGGGTCCAGCCGCGACAGCCGCTCGAGCCGATCGTCCATGGACGGTGCCGACGCCACGAGGCGCCGGTAGGCGTGCGTCGTCACGCAGAAGCCGTCCGGGACGCTGATCTCCTCGATCCGCGACAGCTCGCCCAGATGCGCGCCCTTGCCGCCGACGACCGCGACCTGCGCGTCGCCGGCATCCCGGAGATCCATGACGTACTGCTCGATCATCGCGATATCCGTTTCCGCAGGTGGTGGCCTCGGCCGACGATTCTGCGCCCCGACCGGGGTCTTGCCGCAAGCCCCACTTCCCGATATATGTTGAAGGTGGAAGGCAGCGTGCGCACGCCTTTGGCGATTTGCCACGTGCCTGATCATTGAGCGGTGACCTTCTCGTTGAGCACCCCGCCGCTGTTCGCCGCGCTGGCCGGCTCCCGCAGCGTCCTGATCGCCGGCGCGGGCGGCGGGTTCGACGTGTACGCCGGGCTGCCGCTGGCCCTCGCCCTGTGGCAGGACGGCGTGCGGGTGCACCTGGCCAGCCTGTCGTTCTCCGAGCTCGGACAGGTCGACCCCGGCTCGTGGGTGTCCGATCACGTCGTGGCGGTGACGCCGGAGACGACCAGCCCGGACTGGTACTTCCCCGAGGGGGTGCTCGCCCGCTGGCTGGCGGCCCACGACCTGCCGTCGACGGTGTACGCCTTCCCGCCGCTGGGCGTGCAGACCCTGCGGGCGGCCTACCGGTACCTGATGGAGCTGCTGGACATCGACGCGGTGGTGCTTGTCGACGGCGGCACCGACATCCTGATGCGCGGTGACGAGAACGCGATCGGCACGCCGGTCGAGGACATGACGAGCGTCGCCGCCGTGGCCGGCCTCGACGTGGCGGTGAAGCTGGTGACCTGCCTCGGCTTCGGCATCGACGCCAACGACGGCATCAGCCACGTGCACGTGCTGGAGAACCTCGCCGCGCTCGACCGCGAGGGCGGCTACCTCGGCGCGGTGTCCATTCCCGGCGGGAGCCGGGAGGCGGTGCTGTACCGCGACGCCGTCGCCGACGCCCAGGCCGCCACGCCGGACCGGCCGAGCATCGTCAACGGCCAGATCGCGGCGGCCACCGGCGGCGCGTTCGGCAACGTCCAGTTCACCCGGCGCACCAGCGGCAGCACCCTGTTCGTCAACCCGCTGATGGCGATCTACTTCACCGTCGACCTCGACAAGCTCGCCGCCCGGTGCCTGTACCTCGATCGCATCGAGAACACCGTCGGCAGGCGGCAGGTGACCGGGCGCATCGCGGCGTTCCGCAGCGAGATCCCCACGACCCGCATCCCGCGGGCCTATCCACACTGAACGCATGTTTCTGGAGATCGATCACGTCGAGCTCGGGTACGGCGCCCGGGTGGTGCTGGCGGACTTCTCGCTGCGGGCCGGCGCGGGCGAGGCGGTCGTTGTCCGCGGCGGCAACGGCGCGGGCAAGTCGACGCTGCTCCGGTGCGTCGCCGGGCTGCACCCGGCGGCGGCGGGCACGGTACGGGTCGGCGACCGGGCGGTGGACGAGACCAGCCCGCGTTTCCGGCGGATGGTCGCCGCGCTGCTGGACGACGGTGCCTGGTATCCGTCGCTGACCGTTCGCGAGCATGTCGAGCTCGTCCGGCGGGTGAACACGCCGGCGGCGCGGCCGTGCCCGGAACCCGGCGAGCTGCTCGACCAGCTGGGGCTGGCGCCGGTCGCGGACGAATCGCCGACCAGGCTGTCGTCGGGGCAGCGGCAGCGGCTCGCCCTCGCCATGACGTTCGCCCGCCCGAGCGAGCTGCTCCTGCTGGACGAGCCGGAGCGGCACCTCGACGCCGCCGGCCGCGCCACGGCCGCCGCGCTCGTCGGCGCGTACGCCGCCGCCGGCGGGACCGCCCTGGTGGCCACCCACGACCCGGCCCTGGGTGAGCTCGGCCGGAGCATCGAGCTGGATCGGAAGCGGCGATGAGTCCGGCACGGCCCCGGCGAAGCCTCGACGGCGTCTACACGGTGCTGCTCTGCGCGGCGTTCGCCGTGGTTGGGGCCGTCATGGCGGTTCGCTCCCTGGCGGAGCGGCCGAACCCGGCACAGGGTACGGCGGCCGGCCTGGTCGTGGCCGCGGCGCTGGGTTGCGTGTCGGCGGGGCTGGTGGCCGCCGCGGCCTTCGGCCCGCTGAGCAGGTCCCCGGCCGATCTGATGTGGCTGGCGACCAGCCCGATCAGCCGCGGCGGGCTGCTGTTTCCCCGCTTCGCCGCCGTGGTGGGCACCGGCGCGGTCGCCGGCCTCGCGGCCGTGGGAGTCGTCGTGCCGCGCGCGTTGTTCTCGGGCCACGCGCCGTACGTCGTCCTCATCGGTGTCGCCGCCGGCGTGACGACGGCCGCCGCCGCGGTCCTGGCGCAGACGGCGGCGCGGGACCCGGCCCGGCTGCTGCGAGGCACCGCGGCGGTGACCGGGCTGGCCGCCGTCGCCGCCGCGGGCGCGGTGGTGACCGGCGGGTGGCAGGGCGGACCCGTGACCGGGGCTTCGCTCGACGGGCGCTGGGCCGCCCCCGCCCTGCTGGCCGGGGCGCTCGCGGCCGGCG
>NZ_JBEZXZ010000183.1:0-18062 GCF_040638275.1 Actinoplanes sp. NPDC026623
CACGCGTCGCCGGCCGGCGCCGCCCGGCGCCGCGGCACGACCGGGTGCCGGGCAGCAGGCCCCGCCGGACGCCGGGCAGGTGCTGCTGCTGGCGGCCCGGCACACCGCCGGCACCGCGACGATGGACGCCCGGCCGAACCAGTTCCTGTTCATCGACTCCGTCGAGGTCGAGTCGAAGATCGACCTCGACAGGAGTGCGACCACGCTCTCCGGGCCGCTGCGCACGCGCACCTGGCTGTCCGTGGACGGCACCCGGGACGGGCTGGTCATCCAGCAGTCGGCGAAGTCACCCGTGCGCACCCACCTCGACGGCTGCACGAACGGGCGGCAGGCACAGACGATCGACCGTCCGGAAACCACGCCCAAGGTCGCCTGCACCCCCCAGCCGGCCTACCAGCCCGGCGGCGTCCCCACCGATCCGGACCGCCTCCTGGCACAGCTGTACGCGATCGCCGCCGACCAGCCCGAGTGGGTGGCCATCGGTGCGGGACCGGACCGGAAGCCACGCGGCTTCGTGCGGCTCTCCGCCGACCAGCGCGCGTTCACCGAGATCGCCGAGATCCTCTACCGGAACCACCTGCCGGCCGTGCAGGAGGCCGCCTTCCGGGCCGCCGGCCGGATCGCCGGCGTTCAGGTGCGCCGCGGCGCGACCGACGCCGCCGGGCGTGGTGGTGTCGCGGTGACCCGCACCGAGGCGGGCACCCGCGAGGAGCTGGTCTTCGACCCGGTCACGTACACGTATCTCGGGCACAACATCATCGGGGCCGAGTTCGATCCGGCCGGCGCGCACGTGGTCTCCTCGCTGGACAGGGCCGGGAAGATCGGCCGGGTCAGCGGCCTGGGACTGGCCTCGAAGCCCGGCGAGGTCGTTCACCAGTCCGCGCTGCTGCGGGTCGCCATCGTCGACAGGGCCGGCCGGCGGCCGTAACCCGGCACGCCGGGCGGACGGGTGATGCTCCAGGCACCGGCCGGAGCATCACCCGGTCCTGCACGCCTTACCGGATCGTGATCACGATTCGCCCGGTGGCGTGGCCCGCGGCGGACGCGGCCTGCGCGCCGGCCGCGTCCGCCAGCGGATAGGCCCTCATCACCGGCAGGCGCAGCGCGCCGGCCTCGAACAGCCGGGCGGCCTCGGTGAACGCCCGCTCCGGGTCGACGGCCGCGAACGAGACCCGCGCGCCCTGCGCGGCCGCCGAGAAGTCCGCGATCGACAGCACCCTGGCCGGATCGCCGGTCAGCTCCACCAGGTCCGCGATGACCCCGGAACCGGCGATGTCCAGGGCCGCGTCCACGCCCGCGTCGGCCAGCGCCCTGACCCGCTCGACCAGTCCCGGCCCGTAGGTGGTGGCGACCGCGCCGAGCCCGCGCAGGTAGTCCTGGTTGCCCGCACCGGCCGTGCCGATCACCGAGATGCCGCGCGCCTTCGCGATCTGCACGGCGGCCGAGCCGACCCCGCCCGCGGCGCCGCTGATGAGCAGCGTCTGCCCCGCTCGCACCCCGACCTGATCGATGATCCGGAACGCGGTCTCGACCGCCACCGGGAACCCGGCGGCCTCGGTGAAGGGCAGGCCCTCGGGCTTGCGTGCCCAGTGCGCGAGCACCGCCTGCTCGGCGTAGGTGGCCGAGCCGGACCCGAAGACGGCGTCCCCGAGGGCGACGCCCTCGACACCCTCGCCGATCTCGTCGACGATCCCCGCCGCGTCGATGCCCGTGCCGGCCGGCAGGTCGAGCGGCCGGCGCTCGCGCAGGTGGCCGGCGCGGATCTTCCAGTCGATGCCGTTCACGCCGGCGGCGCGCACGGCGATCCGGACCTGCCCGGGCCCCGGGCAGGGCGCCTCGACCTCCACCAGCCGCAGCACGTCGGGCCCGCCGTACGCTTCGAATTGGATGGCTTTCATCTGTTTCCCTCTCTCAGTGCCGCGCCGCGGCTTCGGCGCCGATCCCGCTGAAGAAGCCGACCAGCGCCCGCGGGGAGTCCGCCGCGAAGCAGGCCTCGAGGCCCTGGGCCGACTGCTCGGCCGACGCGGCGGCCCGCGGGAACATGGCGGCCTCGTGCTCCCCGAGCGCGGCCTCCACGTCGTCGCCGTGCCGGACCAGGGCGAGGGCGAGCTCCGCGCCGTCGAGCAGGGCGAGGTTCGCGCCCTCCCCGGCGAAGGGCGACATCACGTGAGCGGCGTCGCCGATCAGGGTCACGCCCGGCGTCCGCGCCCACGAGTGCCCGATCGGCAGGGCGAAGATCTGCCGGGCGACGATGGTGTCGTCGCAGTCACGGATCAGATCCTTGAGCTCGGGACTCCAGTCGCCGAAGTCCTCCAGCAGCGCGGCCCGCACGGCGTCCGCGTCCGACCAGTCCACGCCCCGGGTGGTGACCCAGTCCTGCGGCACCCGCAACGAGACGCCCAGGTCGATGTGCTCGCCGCCGTGACCGAGGATGGCCTTGTTGTCGGACAAGGCGAAGATCATCCCCGGCCCCACCACCTCGGCGGCCCGGCGATGGCGACCCCGCACCTCGGGCAGGTGGAGCTCGACGTAGGTGATCCCGGTGTACTGCGGCCGGGCGTCGGAGAGCAGCGGCCGCACCCGCGACCAGGTGCCGTCCGCGCCGATGATGACGTCGGCCGAGGCCCGGCCACCGGCGGCGAAGGTGAGCTCGCCCGCGGACACCGAAGCCACCTTGGCGCCCCAGACGATCCGCCCGGGGTCGAGCGAGCCGATGAGCAGCTCACGCAGGACCGTCCGGTCGATCTCCGGCCGGCCGCCCTCGCCGCCCGGCGGCGCGTGGTCGATGAAGACCCTGCCGGTCTTGTCCAGGACCCGCAGGCTCTCCCCGAGCGGATGGGTGTGGCGCCGGAACTCCTCGTAGAGCCCCGCCTCGCGCAGGGCGATCTGGCCGGAGTCCTCGTGGATGTCGAGCGAGCCGCCCTGGCTCCGCACCGATGGGTCTGCGTCGAGCTCGTAGACGGTGGCGTCGAGGCCGTGCTCCTGCAGGATGCGGGCGCAGACCAGGCCGCTGAGTCCCGCACCGACGATGGCTATGGACATGGTTCTCCCTTGAACGGCAGGACGTTTCGGTTGGGCTCGGGTGCTATGTCGTGGGTGGCTTCGGCGCCGCGCTGCGCGCCAGAATCCCGTCCAGCACCACGTCCAGCGCCCAGCTGGACCGGCCCGGGCCGTCGCCCGACACGAGTTCCGGCCCGAGCCGGGCGATGTTGGGGAACCGCTGCGGGTCGACGGCGCCGAGGCGCTCCGCCATGTCGGACATGCGCTCGGCCTCCCGCTTCGGGGAGACCTCCACGTTGTGCTCGACGGCCATCGCGGTGGGCAGCAACAGCAGGAGATCGACACCCCAGGCCGCCGCCCGGTCGTCGGCGCCGCCCTCGCTCAGCAGCGCGAGAACCCGCTCGATGACCGCCGCGTAGTGCGGGCCGTTGGGCTGGGTCGACAGCGCCATCCGCGCCATCTCCGGATAATTGCGCAGCACATCGCCGTAGCTGGTCAGCACGGCCTTCAGCCGCTCACGCCAGCAGCCGGTCCCCTCCAGCTCGACCGCTGCCAGCAACGCGTCGAGGATCTGGGCGTGCAGGTCTTCGGTGTCACGCACGTACACGTACAGCGAGGCGTGGCCGGTGTCGAGCATCCTCGCGATCCGCCGCATGGTGACCTTGGCCAGGCCCTCCTCGAACAGGATGCCGAGCGCGGTGTCGATGATCCCCTGCCTGGTCAGAGCGGGCTTGGCGGGCCGCTCCCGCCGGCCGCGTGGGCCGGGATCCGCAACGTTCGAGGTCATGGCAGGTACGCTAGCACGACCATGGTCGTAACGACCATGGTCGTGACGCTTATCCCTCACCCGAGCTGCCACGGCCTCGCGGGTGTGTCCGCCATCGCCCGCCCGCACGGCTCGTCCGAATGCCGATCCCGCAACTGCCGCCGGGGCTCGCTCATGCCACTCTCTACGATGTGACGCAGACCATAGCCCGCCGAGCACCGCGGCCCGGGCCTGCTACGTCTCTCCTGACGTGACCCGCATCCTTCGCATCGAGCTGCGCCGCTCCGCCGTGCTCTGGGCGGCCGCGACGCTGCTGATCACCGGCGCCTGGTTGCTGTACTCCGCACGCGAGCGGTGGACGACCGGCTACATGCTGCTGGCCCTGGACCAGCGGTGGTACCTCCCGCTCCTGCTCGGTCTCGCCATGGCGGCCGGAGCCGCACAGGGCCGCCGCGACCACCGCTGCGGCGTCGGCGAGCTGTTCGCGAGCGTTCCACGTCCGCGCGCCCAGCAGGTCGTCCCGATGCTGCTGGCCTACGGCGCCGGCATGTTCGCCGCCTATGCGGGCGCCACCGGGCTGGCCGCGCTCCGCATCGTCGGCACCGCGCACTACCTGCGAGCCGGCGCCTTCGCCGGGGTGGTGGCGGCCGGCGCGACGGCGGTGGTCGCCGCGGCCTGGTTCGGCCTGGCGGCCGGCCGGATCCTGCCGTACATCGCGACCGCCCCGGCCCTCGCGATCGCGTCCATGGCGTCGCCGCTCGTCGCGCAGGGCATCACCGGTCACCGCGAGTGGCTGAGCAGCCTGCTGTTCCCGGCGTACGGCCTGGACGGCCCCACCGACTTCGTCAGCCTTCCCGGGCGGTTCAGCCTCGCCCAGGTGTGCTATCTGACCGGCCTGGCCGCCGGCGCCGCGCTGCTGTTCGCCGCCGCCCATCGACGCGCCCGGCTCACGGCGCTGCTGCCACCGGCGCTCGGAGCCGTCGCCGCGGTGCTGATCCTCCAGGGCGGATCGGCCTACGCCGAGGATCCGATCGACCCGGTCGCCCGCGAGCTGGTCTGCACGCCCGACACCCCGCGGGTCTGCGTCGCGCGGCTGCACGGCGGCGTCCTGCCCGAGGTGACGCCCCCGGTTCGCGCGGCGATCGCGACGCTCGCCCGGCTGCCCAACGGCCCGAGCCGGGCGCAGGAGTACCTCGGCCCCGGGAACAAGGCCCTCGAGCAGTCCGCGGACACGCTGCTCGTCCCCTTCGCGATCGGCGAGGACGGTCACGTGATCGACCCCGACCGGATCGAGGGCTACCTGCTCGACAACGTCGGCGTTCTCCCGTTCCCCTGCCCCGAGGGCAGGTCCGGCCCGGACCCGGCGGCGGTGCGGGCCGCGACGTCCTGGCTGCTCGGCACGGAACCGGAGGGGCCGGACGCGGAGAACGACCGGGCGCGGGAGCTGCTGCGGAGTCTGCGCAAGCTCGACGAACGAGAGGCCGCCACCCGGGTCGCCGCGACGCGCCAGGCGGTCCTGACCTGCGCACCCGGGCCAGCCTCCGCTCCATAGCCGTGCGAGATCTCCACAGCCGTGCGAGATCTCCACAGCCGTGCGAGAAGGACGGTCGTGGCAGGATCGATCGGACGTGGCGGCGGCGATGGCACGGCGTGCCCCACGGCATCGTCCTGGCGGTGGTCGCCGAGGCGCTCGTCCTCGCCTACGGCGCGGTGGTCCATCTGGTCCAGCTCGCGGGAGGATAGCCACCGTACCCGTGGGCACCCGCCTGGCTCGCCGTGCTGCGTGCCCCGGCTAGTTTCCGTCTTCCCAGGTGTAGTACCAGTCCGCATCGATCCGGTGATGCACCGTTTCGCGCGGCCTGTCCTTGGGAAGCGCGTAACCAGGATCGTAGGTGAGCCAATCGCGCTTGAACGGATTGATGATGGCGACAGACAGGTCCGCCGTAAGCAGGGCACCATCGGGGCCGTACGCGATTTTGATCCAGTCAATTTCGTACGGGAGGTCCTCTAATTTGCTTTTCAGCTCGACAAAACGCTTCTCCGACGCATTGTCGAACGGTTGGTAATCATCTTTGAATGTGCAGGTGGTTTGGAGCGTATTCGCCCGCCGCTCCCGGTCGTCCGAATACGCCTGGCACCAGTCCTGAACCCTCAGGAAGGTCACGTGCTCCTGAGCCAGCGCCTCCAGGACCGGCAGCGACTTTCCAGCATTCTCGTAGGGTACGTAGGGTTTCGACTCCCGCGTCCACTGTGATCTGATCGCCACGGCGCCCAGGGCCACCATCATGATGAATACGAGCACAAGGACTCGCAGTAATGCACCCCGTTTCGCTGACATGCCCCGACGATAATGACATCGGTCAACATCGCAGTCGTGCCGGCCGGGACCTGCTCAGGCCCTCCAGGTAGGCGAAGACCGCCAGGATGCGGCGATTGTCGTCCTCGGAGGTTTGAGTCCCGGCTTGGTGAAGATGTTGTTGCTGTGTTTGCTGACGGCCCCGTGACGAACATTCGGACGGGCGATCGCGGCGTTGGAGCAGCCCTGCGCCATAGCACCGGGTCTGCCGAGCGGCGGGTGAGCAGGGCGCTGACGACGTCGGAGTCCCTGACCGTGCCGCCCGCGGCGACCTGCCTGACATCGGTGACAAACCGACCGACGTCGACGACCCGGTCCTTCAGCAGGTAGCCCGCGCGGTCCGGCATCGGCTCCCTGGCGCAAAGCCGCTCGACGTGCCGGCAGAGCACCGCGCGGACCCTCGTCAGCGAAGGCCGGCGGCAGCCGCACGTCGAGACCTGCACCGACCTCGCCGGCAGGCGCGCCGTCCCGGTCTTCACCGCCACGGTCTTCGGCCTGGCCGCGCAGCAAGCCGGCGCCGCCAACCAGCCCACGGTGAATGCCGCGGCGTGCACCATGTCCGGCGGGCCGACCCCCCGCCGCATCCCCGGCCGGCCGCTCCCGGCGGCCCCTGGCCCCCGGTCAGTCTCGGTCCAGGACGGCCAGGGCGCTGGGCCGCACCGCGTGCACGGTGTGAACATGCGTCAGCGCCACGACGGATCCGTTCGTGGTGGCCACCAGGCCGGCCAGGTCATTGACCCAGAGTAGCTGGACCAGCACGGCGAGCGCATCGGTGCCGCAGTCGACCAGCGCTGCGACATCGTCGACGTCGGTCTCGGTGATCAGCCCGGACGTCAGCCCGCTGAAGCAGCTCCGGCCTTCAGCGAGGCCGGGCACATCACCGATCTCCATCGAACGCGCTCTGCCGGCGGCGTCGGCGCGAATTACCAGAACGTCGACTACTCGCATGTGACCGAGTTCGGTCAGCTGGTCGAGCGTTGCTCGCACCCCGTCTTTCAGGTCCGCCGGGGGGAACGTCAACACGATGAGTTCCACAGGACCCAATGCCATGGCCCCATCGTCGCCTATTTCATCCGGGACCGGCATCGTTCGCCCAGGATGAACGGGCGTGATCAGCCGTAATGATCGGTATCTGCGCCTCGGCGGTGGATCAAACCCATTCGCGGTGGTCAAGGCGCCGATGGTGATCGTTGCCCGCCTTCGTTATGGATCCGAGAAAATTTGGATTCGAAGCTAGCGGGGTACTGGAAGATTTTGATCATGGTGCGATCCGGAATCCAGGACTCCGAGCCGCAGGGGCTCAGGGGCCTGGACCGGATCATCGCGGTCCACAGTCCAAGACTCGTGCGACTGACCGGCCCGACCCTTCGGCACGTGGGCTCGTCCGGGATCTCGATACCGACCGGCGGTTTGCCGACGCCCCGGTCCTGCTGGACGCGGAGGACGAGAACGGCCTGCCCTTCGGCCGCACCGACGCCCGCCGTCTGTCAGGTGACGCCTGGACGAGGTACACGACGGCCAGCATGGTCGCGAGGGCTCCGAGCAGCAGCCGAAGCGCCCGTTCGGGAACCCGTGATTGCAGGCGGGCGCCGAGGTAGCCGCCGATCAGGCCGCCTGCTCCGCAGAGCAGTCCGAGGGTCCAGTGCGGGGCGATGTCGCCGGTGGTGGTCGAGGCGAGCAGGCCATAGGTGGCGGCTCCCGCGGCGGAGGTCACGAGGGTGCACCCCAGGGCGGCCGCGGCTATCACGGCCATCGGGGTGCCGCGGCCCGCGAGGATGGGACCGAGCAGGGACCCGCCCGCCGATGCCGTAGCCGCGGAGTGTTACGTGATCTCCAGGGACTTCGCGAACGCGGGCTCGGCCAGGAAGGCGAGGACCTCGGCGGCGAACCTGTCCGGGGCGAGGCTGTGCACCCGGTGGCCGACGGGGATCGTGGTGATCCTTGCACCCGGGATCGCCGCACTCACCTCGACCAGTCGCTGCGGCGGGATGCAGCTGGTCGCGCCGCCGGACAGGATCAGGGTCGGCTGACGCACGTCGCCGAGTCGGCCCCACCAAGCCACGTCCGGGCGGGACAACTGCCGGAAGATGGAACCCAGGGCACGCAGTTCGTAGTCACGGCGGTCGATCAGGATGCCGGCGGCAGCCGCCAGCGCCTGAAACACGTTGATGCCATTCCGCGAGGCGGCGGGCCGCGGCGGCGCCGCCGGGTCCTCCAGGACCAGCCGGGCGATGAGGTCCGGCGAATGCAGCGCGGCGGCCAGCGCGGCGTATCCCCCGACGGAGTGGCCGATCACGACGGCATCCCGCAACCGCATTGTCTCCAGCACCCCGAGGATGTCGTCCCGGATGCTGCTCAGCGAGTAATCGGCGGTTCGGGCGCTGGTGGCGTGTCCGCGCAAGTCGACGGCGATCGCCCGATACCCGGCCGCCGTGAGCCGGGCGGCGAACCGGTCCCACGTACGCGCGTTGCTGCCGCTGCCGTGCAGCAGCAGCACCGGCGTGCCGGCCGGGTCACCGCACTCCCGGTAGCCGAGGCGGACGCCATTTACCTCGACGGTGGCGACCATCGACCAGTCGAATGTCATTAACGCTGTTTACCAGATGTTCGGTCGGTGACCGGCCGGAATGCCCTCGAAGGAATGGGAGGACACATCGCGTATATCGTCCTAGGACCCTGGGTCAGTAAGTCCATGGCATGACACTGGACACGTCCGCGTATTTGAACACCGTTGCCGAACAAACGGGCATCCTCGCCGATCGGGTGGGCGGCAGGAATGCGGCGGCCCCGGTGCCGACCTGTCCGGGATGGACGCTGGCCGATCTGGTCGACCACGTTGGCGGGACACAGCGCCTGGTGGCGCTGCTCGCCGGTGAGCGGATGACCGAACCGAGCCAGGCGTTCGCCGCCTACGTTCCGGGTCCGACGGATTCGGGACAGTGGCGCGCCCGGCTGACCGACGGCGCGGCCGCGGCGCTGACCCGCGCGGCGGAAAATCCGGTAGCCGCTGAGGCGGGCACGAGACAGGCTGTCCGGCATGGGCCTGCTGGACATGATCGCAACCCGGGTCGCGGGCGGGGCGACGGTCGAGTTCCGCCCGACCGGCGGGTCCATGGTGCCGCTGATCCGCAGCCGTCAGCGGGTGACGGTGGCGCCGGTGGATCCGGCGAGGGTCGAGGTCGGCGACATCGTGCTGGCGAGGGTCGCCGGGACCACCTATCTGCACCTGGTCTCCGCGGTCGATGCCGGCGCCGTCCGCGTCCAGATCAGCAACAATCGCGGCCGGGTCAACGGGTGGACCGGGCACGGCAGGATCTACGGCATCTGCACGGCCGTCGACGGCGTCGCCCGTCCGCACCTGGACGGCAAGATCCGGCAAGGCTGACGCCGGGACGGGCCTGCGACGGCGGTTGGGGGGCGGTGCGCGTATTGTCGGGCGGTGAATCCCGCTGACCTGCAGGGCCTTAGATCGGGAGACCTCGAGACCCGCGAGGCACACGTGCACCTGCTGCTCGACCGGGCCAGGACGAACGGTGACGAGTCGGCCATCGCGGCGCTGCACGTGCTGGTCCGTGACTACCGGGATTTCCACAGGTCGTTGTATTCGCGGGCGATGAATCAGGCGGCCGTCTTCGCGGACCCCGGATTGCAGGAGCCGCTGCTCGCGGCGCTCGGCGACACCCGTTACAACTGCCAGGCGTGGGCCGCGATGGGCTGCGCGGCAATGGACATCCGGGCCGCCGTGCCACAGCTTGTCACGCTCCTCGACCACCCGCAGTGGATCGTCCGGGGCGAGACGGTGACCGCGCTCGGCCGGCTCGGCGACGCCTCGGTCGTGCCCGCGCTGCAACCGTTGCTGGGCGACCAGGCCGACTGGCTGCGCCAGCGGACGGCCGACACCCTGGCCGCCATCGGCGGCGACGCGGCGCTGGAGGCGCTCTGGCACGAGTTCGAGCATCGGCGGTTCCCGAGGATCGGCTACCTCGCCAGCACGCTGGCGCTGTTCACGCCGGAGGTGGTGCCCCGGCTGCTGGCCGCGACCGAGAGCCCGGATCCGGATCAGCGCTACTGGGCGGCCGTCGCGCTCGGATCGACGGGCGATGACCGGGCGGTGCCGGCGCTGGAGCGGCTGATGGCCGGCGACCGTGGCGTGACCGTGTTCGACGGGGAGGTCCGGGTCGCGGCGAAGAAGGCCCTGCGCACGCACCGCCGCATCAAGGCCGCCATCGCCGAACGAGAAAGCTCCCCGGCCGGCTGACGCGGCGGGCGTACCTTATCGACGGTTTTCGTCGAAGGTCTCCAGGACCTCCGGGGCGGTGACGGCCAGCAGCTTGCGGCAGGCGCCGCGAAGCTGGTCCAGTTCCTCGGCGGTGAGCACGTCGACCACGGTGCGCCGCACCTCGCGGACGTGTGCCGGGGCGATCTGGGCGACCCTCGCCATTCCCGCGTCGGTGAGCACCGCCTCGACCGCGCGGGTGTCGCCGGGGCAGTGCCGGCGCTCCACCCAGCCGGCCTTCTCCAGGCGGCTCACCGCGTGTGAGAGCCGGGACTGCGAGCCGTTCGCCAACTGCGCCAGGACGGCCATCTGCATGGCCCGGCCCGGACGCACGGACAGGCCGGACAGGATCGAGTACTCGAAGAAGTTGACGCACGCGTCCCGCTTGAGCTGGGCGTCGATGGTCGCCGGCAGCGCCGTCAGCACCCCGGCCAGGTGGAGCCAGGCCTGCAACTCGTCGGCGGAGAGCCAGGGGGTGTCGTCGCTCACAGGCGCAGCCTACGGTATTGAACATTCAACTCTTCCGTGACAGTCTCGGGTTGAACATTCAACCCCTTGGCGAGGAGCACCACCATGACACTTCTGCGCATCGACGCCAGCATCCTCGGCCCCCGGTCCGCCAGCAGCGAGCTGGCCGACCTGGTGCTCGCCGCCTGGAGCGCCGAACGCCCCGATGAGGCCGTGGTGACCCGGCACCTGGGTGCCGAGCCGCTTCCCGCCGACGCCTGGGCGATCGCGGTCGGCGCCGGATACACGCCGGAGGAGCAGCGCAGCGACGCGCAGCGCGAGGCCGTCGCGCTCGCCGCCGGACTGACCGCCGAGCTGCGCGCCGCCGACCACGTCGTGATCGCCGCGCCGCTCTACAACTACGGCATCTCGCAGCACCTCAAGATCTGGCTGGACCTGGCCATCACCGGCGGCGCCCAGGGCGAGAGGCTGCTCGACGGCAAGCCGGTCGTGCTGGTCACCACCCGGGGCGGCGCGTACGGCGCGGGCACCCCGCGCGAGGGCTGGGACCACAACACCGGCTACCTGCGCCGGATCCTCGCCGACGTGTGGGGCGCCGAGCTGACCGTGGTCGACCGCGAATTCACCCTGGTCGGGGTCAACCCGGCGCTGGACGCGTTCACCGAGACCGCCGCGGTGATGAAGAAGGAAGCCCACGAGCAGGCCACCGCGGCCGGCTCCGCGCTCGCGGGTCGCTGAGAACGGGCAGCGCGGGCGCCGGTGCGGCGCCCGCGCTGGGCCCCCTGCAACGCCCGGCCGCGCCCTCGACCGCCGGGCCGGACGCGGCCGGCCGGCTCGTCGCGCTCACCTGGGCAGTGCTCCGGGGCGCCGAGCGTCCGCGGGGTTGCATCGACGTCTTCGCCGACGGCGAGCTCGTCCTCCGCGACGTGCTGGACGGCGGCGACCGGATCGAGGTCGACCTCGCCACCGGGCAGACCGCGTTCCAGCCGGGCGAGGCGCACACGACCACGCTGTCCGGGCTGCCCGCGGGCCGCCACCGGGTCGAGATCTGGCTGCCGCACAACGAATCCGTCGAGCTCGTCGAGCTGCGCGCCGACGCGCCGATCGAGCCGGACGACGCCGAGCCGCCGCTGTGGGCGCATCACGGCAGCTCGATCAGCCACGGCTCGAACCCGCCGGCGCCCAGCGAGACCTGGCCTGCGGTCGCGGCCCGCCGCGTCGGCGTGGAGCTTCGCAACCTCGGCCTGGGCGGCATCGCACTTGTCGATCCGTTCCTGGCCCGGGTGATCCGCGATGCCCCGGCCGACTACCTGAGCGTCAAGCTCGGCATCAACGTCGTGAACCTCGACGCGATGCGGCTGCGCGCCTTCGTCCCCGCGGTTCACGGCTTCCTCGACACGATCCGCGACGGCCACCCGGACACCCCGCTCGTGCTCATCTCGCCGCTGTTCTGCGCCATCCACGAGGACACGCCCGGCCCGGGCGCGATCGACCCGACTCGATCGGCACCGGCCAGGTGCGTTTCATCGCCACCGGCAGGCCCGGCGACGTCGCGCTGGGACGGTTGACGCTCCGGGTCATCCGCCGTGAGCTGAGGACGGTGCAAAACCATTTTGCAAACCGTACGCTCGTACTGTTTGATTGGCGACGTGCCTCTGCTGCCGACGCCCGGACCGATCCGCACCCTCGCCCTGTCCACGCTGATCAACACGATCGGCAACGGGCTGTGGATGGTGTCCAGCGCGCTGTTCCTCACCCGCTTCGTCGGCCTCTCCATCGGGCGGGCCGGCCTGGCGCTCACCCTGGTCGCCCTGGTCAGCCTCGTGATCAGCACCCCGGCGGGCTACCTCGCCGACCGGCTCGGCCCGCGCGGCGTGGCGATCGGCGCGCTCGTCGCGCTCGGCCTCTGCGAGTCGGCGCTGGTCACGGTGCACTCCATGGCCGGGTTCCTGCTGGTCGCCACCCCGATGGCGGTCCTCGACGCGGCGCAGCGGGCGGCCCGGGGAGCGATCATCGGCGGTGCCGTGCCGCAGGACCGGCGGGTCTACACACGCGCCTACCTGCGATCGGTCACCAATGTCGGCCTCACGGTCGGCGCCGCCGCGGCCGGGGTCGGGCTCACTGTGGACACCCGCGCCGCGTACCTGTCGCTGATCGTGGCGGACGCGGTGACCTTCCTGCTGGCCGCCGCCGTGCTCACGCGGCTCGCCCCGGTCGCGTCCGCGCCCCGGCCGCGGTCCGGGCCGCGGCTGACCGCCCTGCGCGACCGGCCGTTCCTCGCCTTCGTCGTGCTGGACGGCCTGCTAGCCACCAACTTCGGTCTCTTCGAGGTGGCGGTACCGCTCTGGATCGCTGGGCGCACCGACGCACCGCGCTGGATGATCTCGGTGGTGTTCGCGGTGAACACCGTCGCCGTGGTGCTGCTCCAGGTGCGCGCCGCGCGCGGCACCGAGACCCTCGACGGTGCGGCGCGCGCCTCCCGGCGAGCCGGGTTCACCCTGATGGCGGCCTGCCTGATCTTTCCGCTCACCGCCGTCACCCACGACGTGCCGACCATGATCCTGCTGGTCGTCGCCGCCGGAGTGCATGTCACCGCCGAGTTGTGGTATTCGGCGGGCGGCTGGGGCATCTCGTTCGGCCTGGCACCGGACCAGGCGCACGGGCAGTACCAGGGCACCTATGCGATGGGCCATCAATTCGGTCAGATGATCGCCCCGGTGCTGGTCACGGCCCTGATCCTCGGCTGGGGAACGCCCGGATGGCTGCTGCTCGGTGCCGCGTTCGCGGTGGTGGGCTGCCTGATCCCGCCGGTGGTCCGGCGCGCCGCCGCGAACCGCGCGCCCGCCGGCACGCGGTCCACGGTGGACGCGGGTACGTGACCCCGCTCAGGCGTGGTCGGTCAGCCGTTCCAGGCCGGTGAGGATCTCCTGCGCGGCGTGGGAGGCGGTGGACAGCTGCCTGGTGACCTCCGACAGCACCGCGGCCTGCTCCTCGACGGACGCGGCGATGTCGACCTGAACCTGGCTGATCTCGGCGACCGTCGCGGCGGTGGTGGCGAATCCCGTCGCGGTCGCGCCGGTCTGCTCGACGATGGCGCCGATGACGGTGCTGACCTTGCTCGCCGAGCCGGACGTCTCGGTCGCCAGTTGTTTCACCTCGGAGGCCACGACGGCGAATCCCTTGCCGAGTTCCCCGGCGCGGGCGGCCTCGATGGTGGCGTTGAGGGCCAGCAGGTTCGTCTGGCCCGCCAACTGGGCGATGAAGCCGTTGACCTCCGCGATCTCCGTGACCGAGTTCTCCAGGCCGGTCATCCGCTCGCGCGCCGCGTCGATCGTCTGTTCCCCGGACGCGGCGATCGACGCCGCGTGGGCGGAGCGTTCCGCGATGTTCTGGACCGTGGTGGCCAGGCTCGCGAGTTCGGCGTCGACCGCACTGACCGCCGCGATCGCCTCCCTGGCACCCGCGGCGATCGACGCGGCGTCACGGGTGAGCCGCTCGGAGCGCTGCCGGCTGTGCAGTTCCCGGTCCCGGGCCGCCGCGGCCTCCCGCTCGCCGGCCTCCCGATCGGCCGCGATGCGTTCCTGGCGGGCCGCGTCCGCCTGGGCGGTCATGTCCTGGATCTCACGCTCGGACTGCTCGGCGAAGTGCCACATCGCGAGAATGCCGGCGACCTCGAGGACGACGCAGCCGGCGTGGACGGCGACCATGCCGATCTCGCCGGTGAGGCCGTGCAGGTGAGTGCTGAAGACCCTGTCCGGGGCGGTCAGGCCGAGCACGCCGTGGTGCACGACGACCACCGCGACGGTCCACAGCAGCGGGCGCCACTCCTGGTAGAGCGCCACGAAGACGAGGATGGCGAACAGGTGCAGATGCGCGGACGTCTCACCGCCGGACAGCTCGATCGCGACGAACGACGTGCTGATCAGCCCCATGCTGGTCATGCCGGAACGGGTGCCCCGGCCGCCGACGGTCCGCCCGATCGCGGCGAGGATGGCGACGCCGGAGACCAGCACCGCGGTCTCCGTGATCGGCCGGGGCCCGAGCATCCCGACCAGGAGCAGCAGCGGCACGTGACCCCATAGGAGCATCTGCAGGATGCGATGCCGCGCCTGCCAGGACTCCGACGACAGCCGTGCACCCCGGGGCAGCCTCAACCATTGACCATTCACGCCCCGACCATCGGGTGGTCGACCGGCCCTCCTGAGGTTGCGGGCACGTGCCGTATCTCCCAGCGGCGTTCCCGCATGTCCCCGAGGGATAAGAAAAATGTCCCGGTGGGTAAAGATTGTGGCGCGCCTCATGCTTATTGTTGCCTCCATCACGTCCCGGACCGATGGGAAGGCCACCTATGAGCAGCAGCGATTTCGACCTGTTCCGGCTCTCCGAGGACCACGAGACCCTGCGCGAGGCGGTCCGGGCCGTCGCCCGGGACAAGATCGCGCCCCACGCGGCGGAGGTCGACCAGGAGGCGCGGTTCCCGCAGGCCGCGTACGACGCGCTGGTCGCGACGGACTTCCACGCGCCGCACGTGCCCGAGCAGTACGGCGGGGTGGGCGCGGACGCCCTCGCCACCTGCATCGTGATCGAGGAGGTGGCCCGGGTATGCGCCACGTCGTCGCTCATCCCCGGCTGCAACAAGCTGGGCAGCCTGCCCGTGTTGCTCGCCGGTTCCGAGGAGCTCAAACGGCGCTACCTAACCCCGCTCGCCCAGGGCACCGCCGCGTTCTCGTACGGCCTGTCGGAGCGGGAGGCGGGCAGCGACACCGCCTCGATGACCACCCGCGCCACGCCCGCCGGCGACGAGTGGATCCTCAACGGCCAGAAGTCGTGGATCACCAACGCGGGCTTCTCCGAGTTCTACACCGTGCTGGCCGTGACGGATCCGGACGGCCGGCGCGGCGCCAACATCAGCGCGTTCGTGGTGGAGAGGTCCGACCCCGGGTTCTCCTTCGGCGCCAAGGAACGCAAGCTCGGCATCAAGGGCTCACCCACTCGGGAGCTGCACTTCGACGACGTGCGCCTGCCGGCCGGCCGCATGATCGGCGGGCCCGGCGAGGGGTTGAAGATCGCCCTGCGGACGCTGGACCACACCCGCGTGACGATCGGGGCCCAGGCGGTCGGCATCGCACAGGGCGCACTGGACTGCGCCCTCGACTACGTGCGGGAGCGCAGCCAGTTCGGCAAGCGGATCGCCGAGTTCCAGGGCATCCAGTTCATGCTCGCCGACATGGCGATGACCCTCGAGGCGGCCCGGCAGCTGGTCTACGTCGCCGCGGCGAAATCCGAGCGCAACGACCCCGACCTGCCGTTCTTCGGCGCGGCCGCGAAGTGTTACGCCTCGGACGTCGCCATGCAGGTCACCACGGACGCGGTCCAGCTGCTCGGCGGGTACGGCTACACACAGGACTTCCCGGTCGAGCGCATGATGCGCGACGCGAAGATCACCCAGATCTACGAGGGCACCAACCAGGTGCAGCGGATCGTGATGGCGCGCCGGCTGCTGGCACAGGGCGGAGCCTGACATGGCCGCGGGTACCGACCCGTTGACCCTGTCGCGGCAGGCCGACCGCCTCGAAGAATCCGGTCGGCGGCTCGCGGACCTGCTCGACCGGCGGGGCCGCACGGCCGGGGCGGCCGCGTCAGCCGGATGAGGCGTGCGGTCCCAGCACCGGCATGTCGTCCACGCGCGTACCGGTCTGCCAGGGCCAGCGGTGGTAGCGGTCCGGCCACACGACCTGCAGCGCCGCCACGGCGGCACCCGTGCCGGCGTAGAACCGCGCGGCGACGGGAAGGTGGCGATCCGGCTCGGTCACCGCGACGAACAGGACCTCGTGCCCCTCGAGAACATCGTCGGCACGCTGCCCCGCCACACACGCCCGCCGGCCGGCGATCACGTCGCCGGCGATGGCGAGCAGGGCGGGCCGCGAAAGGTCGGGCGGCAACCCGAACAGGATCAGCTCGGGATGATCGTGATCGGTCAGACCGATCGTGTACCAGCAGGTTTCCAGGGGCGTCGGCTGCGGCACGAACTCCAGATGCACGCCGTAACGCTCAATGGTCTCGCCGATCCGGCGCAGCCCGGCGTCCCGCTGTTCCGCCGTCATCGGAATCACCCCCACCCCCAGGATGAACGCCCGCACCCGCCGAGGCAGTGATTTCGGCCCGGGCCACCCGCCAACCGATCGGTCGTGATTGGAGGGTGGGGTGCGGGCCTGTTGCGGGGGCAGGCCGCTCATCGCGTCTCTGGTGCCACTGTCGCGTCCCGATTCCCCCGTACGCTTGCGTAACCGGGCGAGGGCGACCTGTCCCCTGCAACGACGTCAATGCTCGCCGCCGGACCTTGTACGAAGCATGGGAGACTCGTACAGGACCTTGCGGATTTCTTGAATCCCCTGGTGGAGTGACGGGCGTACGGAGGTCAATTGGCGGCGGAATTCGGCGTGCTCGGCGTGGTCGAGGCCTGGATCGACGGCAAGCCCGTCGACCTCGGGCACGCCCGGCAGCGGAGTGTGCTGGGTGTGCTACTCGTCGAAGTGGGTCGCCCTGTCACCGTCGACCAGTTGATCGACCGGCTCTGGGGCGAGCACCCGCCGCAGCGGGCCGCGAGCGCGCTCTACAGCTACCTGTCGCGGCTGCGGCGCGCCGTCGCGGACGCGGAGGAGGTCCAGATCCGCCGTGAGCCGGGCGGCTACCTGCTCACGGTCGACCCGCAGGCGGTCGACCTGCACCGGTTCCGCGGGCTGATGACGATGGCCCGGCAGGCCGGGTCGGACCGCGCCGCCGCGGACCTGATCGGGCAGGCGCTGGGCCTGTGGCGCGGCGACCCGTTCGCCGGCCTGGACACGCCGTGGCTGGACGCGATGCGCCGCACGCTGCAGGGTGAACGGTTCGCCGCCGAGCTGGACGGCAACGACGTCTCGCTGCGGCTGGGCCGCCACGGCGAGCTGCTGCCGGCGCTGTCCGCCGCGGTCGCCGAGCACCCGCTGGACGAGCGGCTGGCCGGGCAGGTGATGCTCGCGTTGTACCGGTGCGGTCGGCAGGGCGACGCGGACGAGCAGTTCCGGCGGATCCGCCACCACCTCGCCGACGAGCTCGGCAGCGACACCCTGCTCCAAACACCGCGATCCTGGACCACCACCCGCATCTGGAAGGCTCTCGGGCGCCCCAAGCTCAGCATGTCCACGATGCGCCGCCGC
>NZ_JBEZXZ010000184.1:0-17991 GCF_040638275.1 Actinoplanes sp. NPDC026623
AGCGCGGCCACCCCGATGTTGCGGGCGGTCGCGACGAAGTCGCCGCCGAAGCGGGCGGCCAGGCCGGAGATGTTGATGATCCGCCCCCAGCCCTGGGCGATCATGTCCGGCACGACGGCACGCGCGGTGCGCAGATATCCCACGACCTTGACGTTGACCGCGTCGGTGAACTGCCGGTCGGTGGTCTGCGACGGGCTCACCGGGCCGCCCGGGCCGCCGCCGGGAACGGCGGCGTTGTTGACCAGGATGTCGATGCCGCCGAGCCGGTCGCGCACGGTCCGCACGGCCGCGCGGACGGACTCGTCGTCGCCGGTGTCGACCTGGACGGTGACCACCGTCCCCGGGTGCCCCAGCCCGGAAAGCTCGGCGGCGGCTTTGGCCAGCCGTTCGCCGTCCCGCGCGGCGATGGCCACGTGGGCACCCTCGGCGAGCAGTGCCCGCGCGATCCGTAGTCCGATACCGCGGCTGCCCCCGGTCACCAGGGCCCGCTTGCCGGCGAGTTGCAGATCCATCGACGCCTCCCTCGATCGGGAAGCACCATATCTCCTACAGGTTACATAGGCTACTGGGGTGGCTCAGCGCTTGCCGACGGACGTCGGTCGCACGACGAAGATGACCCGGTCCGGCGCGTCCTTCGGCGCCGCCGTGCCGAACGGCGCCCGGTAACGCTCGGCGAGTTCGACGAAGAAGGCGCCGGTGGGGTCCGGATCGATGCGCTCGACGGTCCCGCGCACCTCGATGTAGCGATACGGGTCGTCGGGGTCGACGATCGAGATCGACACGGCCGGGTTCGCCGTGATGTTGCGGAACTTGCGCCGGAAATTCGTGTGGGTGAACCGGATGAACTCGCCGTCCCAGGCGAACCACATCGGGTTGACCTGCGGGCTGCCGTCCTCGCGAACGGTCGCGAGGTTCGCCAGCAGTGGGCGTTCCAGCAGGTCGCGGGCATCGTCCGGGATGATCTCGGCCGCCGTCGTCATGTCATCTCCAGGTGAATGGTCGGTATTTCGAAAGCTGAGTGGCCGGGCCTCAATACGAGTGCGCGGACTGCCAATGCGACCAGGCGCCGCAGGGTGTCTGGTACTTGCCCCGCACGTAGCCGAGGCCCCACTTGATCTGGGTCGCCGGATTGGTCTTCCAGTCGTCCGCGACCGAGGCCATCTTGCTGCCCGGGAAGGCCTGCGGGATGCCGTAGGCGCCGCTCGGGTTGGCGGCCCGGTGGTTCCAGCCGCTCTCCTTGTTGAACAGGTTGTTCAGGCAGGGGAACTCGGCGATGCCGAAGCCCGCCTCGAGCATCAGCGCGCATCCGGTGGCCCGGTTCCCGGTGTACTCCTTGCAGGATTTCGGGATCGGCCCGTTGTACGGGACCGTCGCGCCGGACGCCTTCGCCTTGTCCGCGGCCTTCTTGTCCTTCCACGCCCGCTCCAGGGCGTGCGCCCGGGCGGCCGCGGTCTTCGCCTCGGCGGCGGCCCGGCCGGCGGCGTCGTCCTCCGCCCGGCGCTGCCACGCCCGCGCGGCGACGTGGGCGTTCTGCCGCGCCTTCAGCAACTGCATGTCGTCGGCCTCGGTCAGCACCCGGACCTGCCCGCCCGGCGTCTCCCGCGTGTCCTGCCCGAGGTAGATCCCGCCGGCCGCGCCCGCGACGAGCAGGCCGACGGACGCGGCACGAACTCCGACCCGGCACCAGAGCCGACTCACGAGGCATTCCCTTCGCCGGGGGCAACTAGCGGTTGCACCGCACCGGGGGATCGTAGCGGCGCGCCGCGGATCATGGCCGGCGACATCCTCGGCGAGCCACACATGATTCACACCACCGCGCGGAAGACGAAGAATTCACACCGGCCCGGGCCTGCGACGGTGGTCTATGCTCGCGCAGGTGATCGCTACGCCGTCGCCGAACGGAATCGGTTCGGCCTCATGCCGGGAATTCTCCGCATGAGCACGCACCTCGTCACCGTCGGGCCGCTCACTGCAGAGGATCGTCCGGCCTGGGAGGAGTTGTTCCGCGGATACAACGCCTTCTACGAGCGGGTCCTGCCGGAACCGGACATGATCCGGGCGTGGCGGGAAATTCGGAAGGACATCGTCCTGCACGGGCTCGCGGCGAGAATCGACGGGCAGGTCGTCGGCATCGCGCATTACCTGACCCATGCCAGCACGACGTCCGCCGACGTCTGCTACCTGCAGGACCTTTACACAGCCCCGTCGGCACGCGGTAAGGGCGTCGCCCGTCAACTCATCAAGACGGTCGAACAATGGGCGGTGACCCACGGCTGCGATCGGCTGTACTGGCACACCAAGCAGGACAACCACGTCGCCCGGCGCCTCTACGACAAGGTCGCCGAGAACCGTGGCTTCATCCACTACGTGATCCCCTTGCCCTGACCCCACGGGGCGGGTCGCCGTCGTAGACGACGCAGACCGTCGTCAGGTGCGTGGTGTCCTGCACGCACTTGTCGAAGTTCCACGGGTCGCCCGCCACCACTCCGGTCTGGCACGAGGTGTTCGCCTTCGAGCACCAGTCGAAGTAGCTGCCGTCGGCCCGGCTCGCCGACGTGAAGGCGAACAGGGTGGTGCCGATGGCGGCGGCGACCACCGCGGCACGGGCCAATGCCTTGCGTCCTGGAACGGACCTGGTTATCCACTTCGCTATGAACATGGTGCTCCTGCTCCCGCGTTCGATCGATATCGGACCGCCTCAAGACCTACCGGCCCGGGAGTTGTCCGGCACGACGCCGGAGCACTGAACAATCAATACTGATCAAGCTGAAACGTGGCAGGTGTGTTGAACCGAAAAGCCGGCCGCACACACGCCGATCCTCTGGACGCTGAACCGGTCCGAGCGGCTGAGGTTCGTCGAGTTGCAGCGCCGCATCACCACCATCACGCCGAAGGTCCTCACCCAGCGGCTGCGGCAGATGGAGCGGGACCGGCGCCGTACCTCGTGCCTCGAGGGCCGGCCCGATGCCGCAGGGTGCGCCCCCTGCGGCATCGGCCGGTTGCTTCAGCTGACGGTGAGCGCGGTGTCGTCGATGACGAACGACGTCTTCTGCGAGGAGTCCTCGACCCCGGTGAACTTGAGGGTCACGGTCTGCCCGGCGAAGGCGGCCAGGTTGTACGAGCGCAGCGTGTACGCGCCCGCGTTGAGATTGGAGAACACCTGCAGCGTGGTGGTGCCGACCTGCACGGTCAGCTTGTCGTACTGGCTGGTGGTGGTCGTCTCCGCAGTGCTGATCTTCAGGTAGAACGACAGCGTGTAGGCGCTGCAACCGGCGGGAACGGTCACCGACTGGGACAGGGTGTCGGTGTGTGCCGAACCGTAGCCGTCGAGCCACGCGTCGCGGGTGCCGGTCCGCGGCGATCCCTCGCCGGTGTTCGCGCCGATGACCCCGGACGAGGCGGTCCACGGCGTCGTCGCGGTTTCGAAGCCCGGATTTCCGAGCTTCTGGCCGGCTCCGGTGCACCCGCCGCCGGTCCCGTTGACGGTCAGCGTGTAGGAGGCGCTGTGGCTGGCGGAGCCCGCCCCCGTCACCGTGATGGTGTATGAGCCGGGCGCGGCGGCCGCGGTGGTCGCGACGGTCATCGTCGACGATCCGCCGGAGGTGACCGACGCCGGGCTGAAGCTCACCGAGACGCCGGCGGGAGCACCGGAACTCGTCAGCGCGACGGTCTGCGCGCTGCCCGAGGTGGTGGCGGTGTTCACTGTGGACGTGGTCGAGGAGCCCGGGTTCACCGCGCCCGCGCTCGGGCTCAGCGACACCGAGAAGTCATTCGCCGTCGAGGTGGCGGTGGTGAGGGTCCAGAGGGCGTACTCCTCGGCGTTGGCCCAGCGGCCCAGGGAGGTGCCGTTGATGTTCGACGGGTAGGAGTCGCAGGCCTTGTGGTAGCAGGAGTCGTACGCCTTCCCGGCGGTGCCGCCCCACTTGGTCACCTGGGCGCTGGTCTTCGTGTAGCTGGCCCCGGTGGAGTTGATCGACGCCGGGATGCCGGCGTCGCGGAACGAGCCGTCGTCGCTGCAGCACTCGGTCGACGTCTCGGTGGGCACGCTGATCGAGGTGAAGTACTCACGCAGCTTCACCGCGACCGCGTCGGTGCCGCTCACGAAGTAGCCGCCGTTGGTGGAGGCGACCATGTCGAAGGTGCCGTACGCCTTGATCGCGGCCTTCTGGGCCGAGGTCAGCGAGTTGACGTAGAACTTGGAGCCGATCAGCCCCTGCTCCTCGCCGGCCCACCAGCCGAACCGGAGGTGGTTGGTCATGGTCGGGTTGTTCGCGGCCAGCTGCAGCGCGGCCTCGAGCAGCGAGGCCGTGCCGGAGCCGTCGTCGTTGATGCCCGGCCCGGCCGACACGCCGTCGGAGTGTGCCCCGAACATGTAGGTGTTGCTGGTGTTGCCGCCCGGCCAGTCGGCGATGACGTTCTTCGCGGAGCCGCTGCACGTGGTGCAGGTCTGCACGGTGACGGTGAAGCCGGCCGCCTGCAGCTTCTGCTGCAGATACGTCGTCGTCGCGGTGTGGCCCGCCGTTCCGGTGGCCCGGTTTCCGCCGTTGCTGGTGGCGAAGTTCTGCAGCTGTTGCAGGTGGGCGTTGACGTTGTTGACATCGACAACGGGCGGAGCGGCCAACAGGGAAGGGCTGAAAGCCGGCGAGGCCGCCGCCGGCTGCGCGCTCAGCGCAAGCGTCGCCGCGGCGAAAACAGCTAGGGCAGGTCCTGCCGTCACCGTTCTGAGTCTCATGTGGGAGCTCCTATGGTCGAGGCCGAATCACGGCTGGCCGTAGGAGAACAGGAAGGTGCCACCAGGCACAAGATATCGAAACACCTATATTTTTATAGGCGGGTCGCGGTGCGCACCAGGTCGGCGAGCGGGCGGGAGCGGCTCTGCGGCGGCCACGCGATGACGGTGGTCACCGGCGGCGCGTCCGCGACCGGCACGGCGGCGAGGTCGGAGCTCAGGTGCACCCGGCACGACTCCGGCAGGACCGCGGTGGCCCGGCCGAGCGCGATCAGCTGAAGCAACTGGGTGTGGTCGCGCACCTCCGGGCCGGGCCCGTCGGGGTAGCCGCCGTCCGGGCCAGGCCAGCGCGGCATCGGCAGGCCGGGCAGCGCGACCACCTCGGCCATCCGCAGCTCGGCGCGGGTGCTGAACGGGTGCCCGGCCGGCAGGAGCGCGACCTGGCTCTCGGTACGCAGGTCCTCGGTGTCGAGTCCCGTCGTCGAGTCGTACGGCCGGTGCAGCAGCGCCACGTCGGCCCGGCCGTCACGCAGCAGCCGTTCCTGCTGGGCGATGCCGCACAGCATCACCTCGACGTCGACGGCGCCGGGCTCCGCGGCGTACGCGTCGAGCAGTTTGGTCAGCAGCTCGCTGGACGCGCCGGCCTTGGCGGCCAGGACCAGGCCCGGCCGGCCGGTCCCGGCGCGGCGGGTGCGGCGACCGGCGGCGTCCACCGCGTCGAGCGCGGCCCGGCCCTCGCGCAGCAGCACCGATCCGGCCTCGGTCAGCGCGACCGAGCGGCTCGTACGCTCCAGCAGCGTCACCCCGAGCCGCCGTTCGAGCCGCTGGATCGCCCGCGACAGCGGCGGCTGGGCGATGCCGAGCCGGTCCGCCGCCCGTCCGAAGTGCAGCTCCTCGGCGACGGCGACGAAATAGCGCAGCTCCCGAGTCTCCATGCCGCGACGATACCCGCCGGGTATCGCCGCCCACCCAGACGGTGTTGGAGGCCGCCGCCCGGTCCGGTCAGGATCTCCTCATGAGCGAACGGACAATCGCGCTGGTCACCGGCGCGAACAAGGGAATCGGGTACGAGATCGCGGCGGGCCTGGGCGCGCTCGGCTGGAGCGTCGGGGTCGGCGCCCGCGACGGTCAGCGCCGGGAGACGGCCGTGGAGAAGCTGCGCGCGGGCGGCGCGGACGCGTTCGGCGTGCCGCTCGACGTCACCGACGACGCGAGCGTGGCGGCCGCGGCGCGGCTGCTGGAGGGGCGCGGCGGGCTGGACGTCCTGGTCAACAACGCGGGCGTGACCGGTGGCATGCCGCAGGATCCGATCGGTGCCGACCTGGACGCCGTGCGGCGGGCGGTGGAGACCAACGTGATCGGCGTCATCCGGGTCACCAACGCGATGCTGCCGCTGCTGCGCCGCTCGGCCGCGCCCCGGATCGTGAACATGTCCAGCACCGTCGGCTCGCTGGCCCGGCAGACCGACCCGGCCGGCGAGACCGGGCCGATCTCGGTGGCCTACTCACCGTCGAAGACGTTCCTCAACGCCGTCACGGTCCAGTACGCCAAGCAGCTGGCCGACACGAACATCCTGATCAACCTGGGCTGCCCGGGCTTCACCGCGACCGACCTCAACAACTTCCGGGGCGTGCGCACGCCGCAGCAGGGCGCGGCGATCGCGATCCGGCTCGCCACCCTGCCCGGCGACGGCCCGACCGGCGGCTTCTTCGACGACGCGGGCCCGATCCCCTGGTGAGATCAGCGGTAGCCGACGCCGGTCAGCTCCTCGGCCGCCGCCCAGAGGCGCCTGCCGACGGCCGGATCGGCGGCCTCCCGGCCGAGCCGGGCCTCGACGACCCGGCCCCGCGTCTCCCACAGCCGGGCCGGGCCGAAGAACTGGCCGCCGCGCACGCCGGGCTCGGTGGCGGCGCGAAGCTGCGGCAGCGCGCCCTGCTCCACCGGCTGGGTGACCAGCAGGCCGGCCGACGCGATCAGCCGGCCGAGCCGGCCGCGGTCCTCCCAGGCACGCGGTGTCAGGTTGGTACGGGTGAGACCGGGGTGGGCCAGCGCGCTGACGATCGGCGAGCCGGCCGCGCGCAGGCGCCGATCGAGTTCGATTCCGAAGATCGTGGTGGCGAGCTTGGACCGGCCGTACGCGGAAGCCGCCCGGTAGCCGCGCTCGAACATCAGGTCGTCGAAGTCCAGGTGCGCGTTGCGGTGGGTGATCGAGCTGAGGCTGACCACCCGGGCCTCCGGTACCGCGGCCAGGTTGCCGAGCAGCAGGCCGGTCAGCGCGAAGTGCCCCAACATGTTCGTGCCGAACTGCAGCTCGAAGCCGTCGGCCGAGATGCGGCGCGGGCCGAGCAGGGCCACGCCGGCGTTGTTGACCAGCAGGTCGATCGCCGGGTGGTCGGCGGCCAGCTTCGCGGCGAAGCCGCGTACCGAATCGAGGGAGGCCAGGTCGAGCTCGCGCACCTCGACGTCGCCGCCGATCCGGCGGGCGGCCCGCCCGCCGGCGGCGGTGTCGCGCACCGCGAGCACGACGCGGGCGCCGTGGCGGGCCAGCTCGGTCGCGGTGACCAGGCCGAGGCCCGAGTTCGCACCGGTCACGACGGCGATCCGGCCGTGCTGGCCGGGGATGCGGTCAGCGGTCCATTCGGTCATCTGCTGCTCCTGGAGGTGTGTCGGTGTGCCAGAGCGACGACGTTAGGAGCGACGCGGGCCGGTTCGGTCGTTCCCGCTTGCCCGGGTCCGCGGGACCTACCCTGGGACCCCGGCCGCGCGGCACACTTGCGGCATGACCCATCCGTACGCGCGTGAGCTCGGCGACTTCCTGCGCGCCCGGCGCAGCAGGCTGAGCCCGCGGGACGTCGGCCTGGAGCCGGGCGGCCGGCGCAAGGTCACCGGGCTGCGCCGCGAGGAGCTCGCCCTGCTGGCCGGGCTGAGCACCGACTACTACCAGCGGATGGAGCAGGGCCGGGAGGTACGCCCGTCCGACGACGTCCTGGACGCGATCGCCGGCGCGCTCGGCCTCGACGACGAGGAACGCCGGCACCTGTTCAATCTGGCCCGCGCCGCCCGCCGGCCGGTGCCCGCCCGGGTGCACCACCTGCCGGAGCGGGTGCCGGAGGGCACCCGGCGGCTGCTGCGGGTGCTGGACACCCCGGCGGTCGTGCTCGGTCGGCACCTGGACCTGCTCGCCGGCAATCCGATGGCGCGGGCGCTGCTCGGCGACCCGGGTGCCCACCAGCCCGAGCGGCTCAACATGCTCCTGCTGTTGTTCGACGACACGCTGACCGGCGAACGGAGCTGCCCGGACTGGGAGCGGCAGGCCCTGGACTACATCGGCATGATGCGCGCCGCCGTCGCCACCGACCCTGCCCATCCCCGCGCCACCGCAATCGTCGGCGAGCTGAGCATCCGCAGCGCCGAATTCCGGCGGCTGTGGGCCCGGCACGACGTGCGCGAGTCGGTGAGCGGCACCAAGACCTTCCGGGTGCCCGAGGTCGGCGACATCGTCCTGGATTGGGACACGTATCCGCTGCCCGGCAACCCCGGCCCGGTCCTGCTGGTCTTCACCGCCGAGCCCGGCAGCGCCGACGCGGACCGGCTGCGGCTCCTGGCGAGGAGGCGGGCCGTCACCGCTGTCCCCGGCCGTACCGGGTGAGGACGGCGGCGCCGGACCGCTGCGACGACAGGGTCTCCAGGTGCAGGGGCTTGGCGGCCGCCGGGAACAGCCGCCGTCCGGCGCCGAGCACGGTGGGGAAGGTCAGCAGCCGGTACTCGTCGATGAGGTCCGCGGCCGCCAGCGTGTCCACGATGCTCAGGCTGCCCGCGACGACGACGTCGCGCCGCTGCCGCCGGACCGCGTCGGCGAGGTCGCCGTCGACGAGCGACGAGTTGGCCCACGCCGAGACGTCGCAGCCTTCCCGCGAGGCGACCAGCTTGGGCACGGCGTTCATCCGCGCCGAGAACGGGTCGTCGCGGGCCGGCCAGAGCCGGGAGAACAGCTGCCAGGTGGCGCGGCCCAGCAGCAGCACGCCGTCGTCCAGCGTGGCGCCGAGCTGGAACTTGTCCCCGGCGACGGTCTCGGGGCCGTGCCGGAACATCCAGCCGCCCGCCGGTGTGCCCCCTGAGCCGTCCGGATCCGAGACGATCCCGTCCAGGGTGATGAACTGAATGACGATGACGCTCACGATGAGGTCCCTTCGCGCGATGGTCACCGGTACATACCGGCGGCACCGGCCGAACTCATCGCCTCCCGCGCAACTCCTCGGCGGGGATCCCCGCGGGCAGGCCGAACGCCGCGAACTCGGCCGGGTCGGCGAACACGACGTTGTGCGCGACCAGGCCGCCGGTGACGGTGAGGACCTGCAGGGAGTGCAGCCGGTGCCCGCCGCCGGGCTCCGGGGCGTAGGCGGCGAGCGCCGGCTGCCGGTTCGCGGTGAGCCGCGTCATCGCCCAGCCGGGACCGTGGTCTCGAGCTGGGCCGCGACCTCGGCGGCGCTGAACTGCAACACCTCGCGGAGCAGGAGCACGGCCCGCTGCCGCGCCGGCAGCGTCTGCATCGCCGCCACCAGCGCCAGCCGCAGGTCCGTCCGCGAGTCGACATCGAACCGTGCGTCCGGAAACGGCTGCAGCCAGGCGATGTCCGGCGCCGGCGCGAGCGGCGCACCGGGATCGCGGCTCGGCGCGCCCAGGCCCGAGGGCAGCGGCCGGCGGCGGCCACCGTCGAGGGCGGTCAGGCACGCGTTGGTGGCGATGCGGTACAGCCAGGTCCGCACCGACGCGCGGGCGGGGTCGTAGCGGTCGCGTGCCTTCCAGGCCCGCAGCATCGTCTCCTGGACCAGGTCCTCCGCCTCGTGGAACGAGCCCAGCATCCGGTAGCAGTAGGCGATCAGCTCACCGCGATAGGACTCGAACTCCACGCTCACATCCTGGCCTACGATGGCGAACCCGTCATCGGCGCGCGATTGGCGGGCCGTCACCGTCCATACCTTGGAGCGGCCGCGGGGCGCGCGGCGTGTCAGTACAGGCGCCGGCGATGGCGGCCCGGGGTGGTGCCGAGGACCGTGGTGAAGACGGCGATGAAACTGCTGGGGTTCGCCCACCCGCAGGCGTGGGCGACCCGGGTGGTGTCGTGGCCCTCGGCGAGCAGGACGAGCGCGTGACAGATGCGCAACTGGGTGCGCCACTCGTAGAAGGTCATGCCGAGCTCGTCGTGGAAGAGGCGGCTGAGTGTGCGGGCGCCGGCCCCGGCCCGCCGGCCGAGCGCGGCAAGCGTGCTGGTGTCGGCGGGGTTGTCGGCCAGGATGCGGGCGACGGCACGCAGCCGGTCGTCGCGCGGTTCGGGCAGGTGCAGGGGCTGCTCGGGCGCCTGGCGTAGCTCGTCGGCCAGGACCCGGTGCAGGCGGGTCCGGGCGCCGCGGTCGAAATGCCGGGTGCCGGTGAGGGCGAGGATGACCTCGCGGGCGAGGCCCGAGGCGCCGAACACCGCGGGGCGGGCGGGGGCGAGCCGCGCAAGGGAGGCCGGCAGGAAGACGATGCGCATGTCGGTGTCGCCGTGCGCGCGGTGGTGGTGTGTGGACCCGGCCGGTATCCAGGCGATCCGGTTGCCCGGGACGATCCAGGTGCCGCGCTCGGTGTGCACGGACAGGACGCCGCTGACCGCGTAGACCAGGTGTCCGCGGGGGTGGGAATGCGCCTCGCTGGTGGCGCCCGCCGGCCAGAGGTGCACCCCGCCCGATGGCCAGATCCGGGATTGGCGGGCTAGCGGCATAGCTTGGCATTTTATCGGTGGGCCGCCGTGCGGCGCTCGGCCGACAGTTCATGGCATGGGAACGAAGACGATGCGGGCGGCGGTCTGTGTGCGGGCCGGCGGCCCCGAGGTCCTGGAGATCCGCGAACTGCCGCCTGGTGCGGGTGATGGCGGCGGGCCTCAACCGTTCGGAGTTGCGTACCCGTCAGGGGCATTCGCCGGGCGTGCGGTTTCCGCGGGTGCTGGGCATCGAATGTGCCGGCGTCGTGGCGGGCTCGACCGATCCGGCGCTGCCGGAGGGCACGACCGTCGCGGCGGTGATGGGCGAGATGGGCCGGGCGTTCGACGGCGGCCACGCCGAGTACGCGCTGCTGCCCAACGCGCTGCTCATGCCGGTGGACACCACGCTGCCCTGGCGGACGCTGGCGGCGCTGCCGGAGACCTACCTGACCGCGCAGGGCGCCCTCGACGCGCTGGGTATCCGCCCGGGCGGGCGGTTGCTGATCCGTGGCGGCACCTCGTCGGTGGGCATGGCCGCCGCGTCGATCGCGCGCGGCCACGGCGTCGAGGTCGCGGCCACCACCCGGCGCCCGGAGAAGGCCGGCGCCCTGCGCGCGGCCGGCGTCGGCCATGTCGTCCTCGATGAGGGTGGCCCGCTGCGCCTGCCGTGGTCCGAGGGGCCGGGTCACGTGCTGGATCTCGTCGGGGCGGACACCGTCGTCGACTCGCTGCGCCTGGCCGGCCGGGGCGGGACCGTCTGCGTGGCGGGCTCTCTGAGCGGATGGCTCGTCCGGGACTTCGAGCCGATCGCGATGATCCCGTCCGGTGCCCGGCTCACCGCCTTCCACAGCGACGACGCCAAGGGCGACACAGACGCGCTCCAGCGGGTCGTCCGCAACGTCGAGGCCGGCGTCTACCGGCCCAACGTGGACCGGGTCTTCGACCTCGACGACATCGCCGCGGCCCACCGGTACATGGAGGCCGACCGGGCCACCGGCAAGGTTGTCCTGTGCATCGGCCCCGATCACCGGGTGCGCAGGGCCGCCTTGCGCACCTTGCCGGATCCGGTGCGCGGCAGGTCGGTGACCACCTCGAAGTAGGCGGGGATCTTGTACCTGGCCAGGCGCCCGGCCAGGTAGGCGCGGAGTTCGTCCGGGCGGGCCACCCGGCCGGGCGCCGGCACCACGAAGGCCCGGCCGACCTCTCCCCAACGGTCGTCCGGCACGCCGATCACCGCCGCCTCGGCGATCGACGGGTGCTCGAACAGCGCCGCCTCGACCTCGGCGGGATAGACGTTCTCGCCGCCGGAGATGTACATGTCCTTGAGCCGGTCGAGCAGGCGGTAGTGCCCGGCCTCATCGACGGCCGCGATGTCGCCCGAGCGGAACCAGCCGTCCGGGGTGAAGGCGTCCGCGGTGGCCGACGGGTCGTTCCAGTAGCCGGGCGTCACGTTCGGGCCCCGGATGACGACCTCGCCGGGCTCGCCGGGAGCGGCGTCGGTCAGGTCGGGGCGCACGCAGCGGACGTCGGTGAAGAAGACCGGCAGGCCGGCCGACCCGACGTGCCCGGCGCTCTCCGGCGCCTCGAGGAAGGTCGCTCCGGGAGCGGTCTCGGTCATGCCGTAGCCCTGGCAGAAGCGCAGGCCGCGCCCCAGATAGGAGTGGATGAGCGCGGCCGGCACCGGCGCTCCGCCGGCCATCAGGTTGCGCACCGACGAGAGATCGGCGCCGGCCCAGCGCGGCGAGGCCGCCAGCCCGGCGAACATGGCGGGCACGCCGAACATCCAGGTGACGCCGTGCTCGGCGATCAGGTCGAAGCACCGCTCGACGTCCCAGGCCGGCATGATCACGCTGCGGCCGCCCTTGAGGACGGTGGGCAGCAGGCACTGGTTGAGCGCGGCGACGTGGAACAGCGGCGCGCCGATCAGGGTGACCTCGTCGCCGCCGACGTCCACGCCGACGAGCAGGTTGTAGCAGTTCCAGATGACGTTGGCGTGGGTGAGCACGGCGCCCTTGGGCCGGCCGGTTGTGCCCGAGGTGTAGAGGATGAAGGCCGGGTCGTCCGCGGCGACCTCGGCGTCGACCTCCCGCTCCGGACCCTCGGCGAGCCACGCGTCATAGCCGGCCAGGTCGACCGTGGTGGGCGCGGCGGCCGCGGCGCACTCCGGCGACCGGATCAGCACGGCGGCGCCGCAGTGGTCGAGCAGGTAGCCGACCTCGGGGGCGGTGAGCCGGAAGTTCAGCGGGACGAAGACGCCGCCGAGCAGGTGGGTCGCGAACATCGTCTCGACGAAGGCCGGATGATTCGGCCCCAGGTAGGCGACCCGGTCGCCGCGGCCGACCCCGGCCGTACGCAGGCGCGCGGCGAGCCGGGTCACCCGCCGGTGCAGTTCGGCGTACGTGGTCAGGCGTTCGCCGAAGACCAGGGCGACCCGGTGCGGTGAGATGGCCGCCCGCCGGGCCGGCCATCCGCCGAGTCCCGCGTTCACGGCTCAGGCGTAGTGCCGGTAGATGGGCCGGGCGACGCAGGCCGGCTTGGCCGAGCCGTCGATCTCGACGGTGAAGTCGAGCGTCGTCTGCACGCCGTTGCCGGGCACGTCGGCGGTCTCCACGACGACGGCCGCCAGGCGGATCTTGGAGCCGACCCGGACCGGCGCCGGGAACCGCACCTTCTCCAGGCCGTAGTTGACGCCCATCTTGACGCCCCGGACGTCGAGCAACTCGCCGAAGAGCGGGATGACCAGCGACAGGGTGAGGTAGCCGTGCGCGATGGTGCCGCCGAACGGGCCCGCCGCGGCGCGCTCCTGGTCGACGTGGATCCACTGATGGTCGCCGGTGGCGCCGGCGAAGGCGTCGACCCGCATCTGGGTGATCTCGAGCCAGCCGCTGTGCCCGAGGTCGCGACCGGCCAGCGCCTTCAGTTCCTCGAGGCCGTTGACGGTGATCATGTGTGGTCCCCTTCGTTGTCGAGGCCGAGGAGCCGGGCCGCGTTGTGCTTGAGGATGCGCGGGCGGACCTCGGGCCTGATGTCGATGGTGGCGAAGTCGGCGAGCCAGCGGTCCGGCGTCAGGACCGGGTAGTCGGAGCCGAACAGCACCTTGTCCTTGAGCAGGGTGTTGGCGTAGCGGATCAGCTGCGGCGGGAAGTATTTCGGCGACCATCCGGACAGGTCTATGTATACGTGTTCCTTGTGGACGGCGACAGCGAGCGCCTCGTCCTGCCACGGGAACGACGGATGGGCCAGGATGATGCGCAGGCCGGGGAAGTCGGCGGCCACGTCGTCGACCAGCAGCGGGTTCGAGTACTTCAGCCGGATGCCGCCCCCGCCGCGGACTCCGGCGCCGATCCCGGTCTGTCCGGTGTGGAACAGCGCCGGGACGCCCAGCTCCTCGATCGCCTCGTAGAGCGGGTAGGCGAGCCGGTCGTCCGGTGCGAAGCCCTGCAGGCCGGGATGGAACTTGAAGCCCCGGACGCCGTGCCCGGTGACCAGCCGGTGCGCCTCCCGGACGCCGGCCCGGCCGCGGTGCGGGTCGATGCTGGCGAACGGGATGAGCACGTCCGGGTGGGCCGCGCAGCCCTCGGCGACCTCCTCGTTGCCGATGCGCGGATGGCCGGTGAGGTATTCGGCGTCGACGGTGAAGACGACCGCGGCCATCCGCCGCTCGCGGTAGTGCGCGGCCGTCTCGTCGATCGTCGGCGCCCGGTGCCCGTGCGCCTTGAAGTACGCCGCGGAGGCGTCCAGCAGCTCGTCGCTGAGCGACCGGTGCCCGTCCCGGCCCACCTCGGCATGGGTGTGCACGTCGATCGCGGTGAGCCCGGCGACGTCCACGTCACGCCCCCGGTGCCTGCGGAGCCGGGATGCCGTACGTCTCGGGCCGGGCGCCGACGCCGTCGTGCCACTGCCCGGCGATCGCCTCGGCGCTCCAGCCGCCGTCGGCGAAGGCCACCGCCTTCTCCCGCGGATGCGCCCACAGCGCCAGCCGGTCTCCCCCGATGCCGATGGCCTGACCGGTGACGTCGCCGCCCGCGTCGGAGGCGAGGAAGAGGATCAGGCCGGTGACGTCGTCGACCGTGCCGAGCCCCTCGTCGCGCCGCAGCCAGGCCGGCAGCGGCGAGCCGGTCCGCTCGGCCTCGTCGATGACCGGCGCCAGCGCCGGGATCGTCCTGGTCATGTCGGTCGCGGCGACCGGCACGACGGCGTTGACGGTGATGCCGGAGCGGGCCAGCTCCAGGGCCCAGGTGCGGGCCATCGCGGCGATGCCGGCCTTGGCCGCCGCGTAGTTGGTCTGGCCGAAGTTGCCGCGCTGCCCGGCCGGCGACGAGATCAGGATCAGCCGGCCGCCCTCGCCCTGCGCGCGCATCCGGGTGACGGCGGCCCGCGCGCAGGTGAACGTGCCGCGCAGGTGCACGTCGATCACCGCGTCGAAGTCGTCGTCGGTCATCTTCCACAGCACCCGGTCGCGCAGGATGCCGGCGTTGGTGACGAGCACGTCGAGGCGGCCGAATTCGCGTACGGCGGTGTCGGCCAGCAGGTCGGCGGTCGCCGCCGGGCCGACCGCCGCGGTGACGCCGGTCGCACGGCCGCCGGCCGCCGCGATCTCGGCGACCGCCGCGTCCACGGCCGTCTTGTCCACGTCGTTGACCACCACCGCCGCGCCGGACGCCGCGAGCGCCCGGGCGTACGCCAGGCCGAGTCCACGACCGCTGCCGGTGACGACGGCGACCTTGCCGCTGAGATCCATCGGTTTGCCCTCCTCAGTTGTCGCGGAGCTTCAGAAGCGGTGGCCGGAGCCGCCCGCGCACGGCGGGGACGATGCCCCGGGGCAGGTAGCGGACGACCGCGATGAGCAGCAGCGCGTACACGGCGTAGGACAGCACGCCCGGCGCGTAGCTCGGCATGCCCGGCCGGGTGCCCAGCTCGTTCAGGAGCTGGACCAGCACGGTGATCACCGTGGCGCCGACCACCGGGCCGGCGATCGTGCCGAGCCCGCCGACGACCGCCATCACCAGGAACTCGATCGACAGCAGCAGCGGGAACGAGCCCGGCGCGAGGTAGCCGAGATAGAACGCGTAGACGCCGCCGGCCAGGCCGGCGAAGGCCGCGGAGAGCGCGAAGACCGCGAGACGGTACGCGCCGACGCTCACGCCACCGGCGGCGGCCGCGACCTCGCTGGTCGCCGCCGCCCGCAGCCCCCGCCCGGCGCGCGAGGCGACGACGTTGCGGCTGACCACCAGCACCACGGCGAGCACGACCCAGACCACGTATGCGTAGCCGAGGTCGGAACCCAGCTCGGTGCCGCCGATCGACAACCGCGGGATGCCCTGCAGCCCGATCGCGCCGCCGGCCCAGGTGCCCTGCCCCAGCAGGGACACCAGGATCAGCTGGACGGCCAGCGTGGCGAAGGCCAGGTGGTGGCCGCGCAGCCGCAGCAGCGGTGCGCCGAGGAGCACCGCGGTCAGCGCCGCCACGACCGGTGCGGCCAGCAGGCCGGCCAGTGGCGGCACGCCGTGCACGGCGGTCAGCCCGGCGGTGTACGCCCCGATGGCGTAGAACGCCGCCTGGCCGAGGGACACCTGCCCCGCGTACCCCATCAGCAGCGAGACGCCGGCCGTGACCGTCGCGGCCAGCCCGAGCAGGATGAAGACGGAGAGCTGCCGCTGCGGCAGCAGCGGCGGCAACGCCAGGGTGACCGCGGCGGCGGCGATCACCGGCCAGGACCTCATGACGTCGCCTCCCGCAGCGTTCCGGCGCGGGCGGCCTGCACGATCATCACGGCGAGCATCAGCAGCAGGGCGACCTCGAGCTGAAAGGCGCCGCCGCCGTAGCCGGCGATGAGGGTCTGCGCGACGCCGAGCAGCAGGCCGCCGGCGAGGGTGACCGCCGGGCGGGTCAGCCCGCCGAGGATCGCGGCGGCGAAGCCGTTCACCAGCAGCGTCACGTCGCTGTCGAAGGTGACCTGCTGCACCGGCGTGGTGAGCACGCCGGCCAGGCCGCCCAGCAGGCCGCCGACCGCGAACGCGAGCAGCCCCATCCGGCGCACGTCGATGCCGACCACCCGGGCCGCGTAGGGGTTCTGGGCGCAGGCGGTGAGCGCCTTGCCCAGGTCGGTGCGGGCGAAGAACAGCGCCATCGCGGCGAACAGCGGCCCGGCGACGGCGAGGATCAGCAGGTAGTGCGCCTGCAGGCGGGTCGAGCCGACCGCGGCGACGCCCGGCAGCCCGGCGAAGGACCGCGGCTGGTCACCCCAGACGACGATCTCGATCGCGTACGCGAGGACGCCGAGCCCGAGCGTGACGACCAGCGCGCTGCCCGGGTCGGTGCCGGGGCGGCCGATCGCCACGACGCCCGCGACCAGGCCGGCCGCGGCGCCGAGGAGCACGCCGGACAGCTCGGCCACGCCGTGCGGCCACCCGGCGCTCAGCAGCGTCGAGGTGAGCATCGCGGCGATCACCGCGAACGCGCCCTGCGCGAAGTTGACCACCCGGGTGACCCGGTAGATCACCACCAGGCCGCTGCCGACCAGCGCGAAGCCGGCGCCGATGGCCAGCCCGGTGAGCAGGTAGCCGATCAGGTCGCTCATCGCGGCTCGTCGACGGCGACGTGCCCGCCCAGATAGGCCGACGCCACCCGCGGGTCGGCGGCCAGGGTCCGCGCGTCGCCGTGCAGCGCGACCCGGCCGGCCTCCAGCACGTAGCCGCGGTCGCACAGGCGCAGGGCCAGGCGGGCGTTCTGCTCGATGAGCAGCACGGCCAGGCCGCGCTCGCGGTGCAGCGCGCGCAGGTGGCCGGCCAGGACCTCGACGACCTTCGGGGCCAGGCCGAGGCTGAGCTCGTCGACGACGAGCACGTCCGGGCGGCCCATCAGCGCCCGGCCGATCGCCACCATCTGCTGCTGGCCGCCGGAGAGCGTGCCGGCCGCGCGGCGGCGGAGCCCGGCCAGCTCCGGCATCAGCTCGTAGATCGCCCCGGTGTCGCGGCCCCGGCGGCCGTTGCGCCAGCCGCCCAGGCGCAGGTTGTCGTCGACGCTGAGCCCGGCGAAGACCTCCCGGCCCTCGGGCACCTGTGCCAGCCGGCCGCTCAACGTCACCCGGCCCTCGTCGGGGCGCAGCAGGCCGGACAGCGCCCGTACCAGGGTGGTCTTGCCGGCGCCGTTGGCACCGATCAGCGCGACCAGCTCGCCCGCGCCGACGCTCAGGTCGACGCCGTCGAGCGCGGTGGCGCCGGCGTAGCGCACGACCAGCCCGCTGGCCCGCACCACCGGGGTCACGCCGGACTCCCGGCGCCGAGGTAGGCGTCGACCACCCGCGGGTCGGCGCGGACCTCGGCCGGGCTGCCGCCGGCGATCACCCGGCCCAGGTCGAGCACGGTGATCCGGTCGGCCAGCCGCATCACGAACGCCACGTCGTGCTCGACCAGCAGCATGGTCAGCCCGCCCGCGCGCAGCTCGGTCAGCAGCACCGCGAGCCGCTCGCGCTCGGCGGCCCGCAGGCCCGAGGCCGGCTCGTCGAGCAGCAGCAGCCGGG
>NZ_JBEZXZ010000185.1:0-17844 GCF_040638275.1 Actinoplanes sp. NPDC026623
GCAACGGCACGAGGGTGCAGCTCTACGACTGCAACGGTCAGAGCAACCAGACGTGGACCCTCACCTCGGGCCCGCCGCGCCCCGGCCGTCAGCGCCGTCGCCCCCACCACCACCTCAGCCGCACCCGCCGACACGCCCGCCCTCCAGCTGGTCGCCGCCGTGCGGGCGTCCGCGGAGACCAGCTTCCGGTTCTCGGTGATCTTCGGCGGCAGGTCGGTGGAGTTCGGCAAGGAGAAGGTCGTGCCGCCGCGCCGCTCCACCGGCGCCTACGACCCGCGCGGGCCGAAGGGCTACTCCACCACGGAGACCGGCCGCATGCAGCAGCGGCTGATCGGGAAGGACTACTACCGCCAGAAGGGCGACAGGTGGTTCCAGTTCCGGACCAGCCCCACCGACAGCCTGATCGACGACGTCGACAACACCGGCCTGCTCAACCCGCTGGCCACCGTCGAATTCGTCGACCAGTTCGCCGCCCTGAAGAAGGCCGGCACGGTGACGAAGACCAGCGCCACCTCGTACGCGTTCGGCTTCGCCTGGAAGCCCGGCACCCCCGACCGCCCCGCCGTCATCCCGGTGGCCGGCACGATCCAGGTCGACCCGAAGTCGGGCCTGGTGACCGCCATGTCCTACGACTACACCCTCGCCCACCCGAAGGGTGACGCGGACGCGAAGTTCTACAACACGGTGCGCTGGACGTACTCGGGCCACGGCCTGCCCGTCGACGTCAAGGTCCCGGCGCACGTGACGAAGCTGCTACCGCGCAAGTAGCTGCCGGGGTCCCGGCCGGCAGCCCCCTCGCGGGCCGGGACCCCGGCACAGACCGGCGCGGTAGTTTGACGATCATGGCGGACTGGGCGACTAGATCGGCTTCGTGGGCGGACGTCGAGGCGGTGGCCGAGCTACGGGCCGTGGTGCTCCGGGCGGACCTGGAGCGGCTCGGGCGGTACGACGAGCACCGGGTGCGGCAGCGGCTGCGGGACGGATTCGAACCCGGGCACACCAGGGTGATCGAGGTGGGCGGCGCGTTCGCCGGCTGCGTGTCGCTGCGGCCCGCCGCGGACGCGCACTGGCTGGAGCACTTCTACCTGGCCCCGCACCTGCAGGGCAGCGGGATCGGCACGGCCGTGCTGCGCAGCCTGCTGGAGCGGTGCGACCGCGACGGCATTCGCGTCCGGCTCAACGTGTTGCGGGGCAGCCCGGCCCGCCGGCTGTACGAGCGGCACGGATTCACCCTCGTGTCCGAGGATCCGGTGGACGTCTTCATGCTGCGCGAGCCGGTCTCGGAGTAATTCAGCGGCGGACCAGGCTCGAGGCGTCGGACCAGGCCATCCGCAGCTTCACGGGTGTGCCGTTGAGGCGGCTCGGGTCGCCGCCGGGCGGCGACACCGTCGCGGTCTCCGCACGGATCGCACCTGACGCGCGGTAGAACCGCTGTGCCGCGGCGTTCTGCCGCAGCACCCAGAGGAACATCGCGTCGCCGGCCGCTCGATCGACGACGGCCCGGGCCGCGCGGGCCAGCAGCCGGGTGCCGAGGCCGGTCCGGTGCTGATCGTGGACCACGTGCAGGTTGTCGACGAGACTCCCCCACGTGGCGTCGGCGTCGAGGACGCAGTGGATGAAGCCCACCAGCCGGCCGTCCCGCTCGGCGACGACGGTGTCCGTGCCGGCCGGGGTGGCCAGCCGCGCCGACCACACGGTACGGCGATCGGCCGCCACGTCGCCGTCCAGGAACGAGTCGGCATAGGCGCCCCGATAATGCCGGCGCCAGCTGTCGGCGTGCAGGTCGGCGATCCGGTCGGCGTCGTCCGGACCCGCGGGCCGGAGCAGTAGTACGGAACCCATGACGACACCCTCCGGTGCTTCGCGGCTTGCCCGGCACCTCCGTGCCGGGCCCGGTCCTCACCCGGAGCACCCCGCCCGCGAACGGAGGGTTGCCGGCCAGCAAGCCGGGGCTGTGCGCTGGCACTCATGACCTGTACGCCGCAACGTAGCACCGAACGCCCGCGGTGGCGGGGCACCGTGGCGAACCACGGGCCCCGCCGCGTCTGGATCAGTCGTCGGAGCCGTGCCCGCCGTGCCGGCCGTGGTCGTCGGCGCCGTTGTCGTCGGCGCCGTGCCCGCCGCCCTGGCCGTGGTCGTCGGTGCCGTTGTCGTCGGTGCCGTTGTCGTCCGTGCCGTGGTCGTCGGTGCCGTGGTCGCGGCGGTCGTCGGTGCCGTTGTCGTCGGACGAGCGGGTCTTCACCCGGTCCGAACCCTTGGTGCGGTGCCGCAGCACCGCGCCGGTGGCCCGGTCCACGTCGATGTCGTGCCGCACGCCGTTGGTCACGACGTCGATGTCCCAGACCGCGCGGCCGTGCTCGGTCTCGGCCTCGATGCCGGTGACCCGGCCGCCGCCGGCGACGCCCAGCGCGATCGCGCGGGCGGCGTCGATGTCGACGGCAGCCGGCGACGCGGCCCCCGTGGTGGCGGGCGCCGGGGCCGGCGTCGAGAAGTCGTCGTCCGCCGAGCCCGTCGGCACCGGGTCGCCGTTCGGCAGCATCGGCACGGCGCCGCCGCGGTCGTCGGACGAGCGTGCGGGTGCCGGGTCGTCGGCGCCGGCGGCGAGCGCGGTGCCGCCGAGGGCGAGCGCGGCGGTGACGCCGAGGGCGAGGGTGGAAACGGGGCGTAGCTTGATCATCGTGGTGCCTCCGGTGCGGCGGGCTGTTTGACCTCTGCACAGTGGCCCAGCGGGGATTAGCGGCGCGCTGTGCGATCGCTAAGCCATGGTTAAGGGCCCGGCCAGTTCGAGCACCACCCGGGCGCCGCCGTCGCTTCCGGCCTCGACCCGCATGCTCCCGCCGCCGGTCTCGGCGGCCTGCCGGGCGATGTCCAGGCCCAGGCCGGTCGAGCCCGAGCCGGACACCCCGCGGCGCGGCGCGGATTGCGGGAATCCCGGCCCGGAATCCGATATGGCCAGGACGCCGCCGCCGCCGGGCCGCGCGGTCAGCGACACCGCGAGATCGGTGCCGTCCGGGGTGTGTGCGAAGACGTTGCCGAGCAGGGCGTCGAGCGCCGCGGCGAGGTCGTCGGCCGGCACCGCCACCGGCAGCGGCGTGCCGGGCAGCTCACGATGCACTGCCCGGTCGGTGTCGTCGGCCAGCACGGACCAGAACGCGACCCGCTCGGACACCACGGCGGTGGCGTCGCAGCCGGTCCTCGGGCGTTTCGAGCCGCGGCGGCGGGCCTGCAGGATGATCGCGGTGACGGCCCGCTCGATCGCGTCCGCGGCGTCGGCGAGCCGGGCCGCGTCGTCGGGGTCACGCAGCGTCTCGGCCTCCAGCCGCAGCGCGGTCAGCGGGGTGCGGAGCCGGTGTGACAGGTCCGCGACCTGTTCACGTTCCTGGCGCAGCAGGTCCTGGATGCGCCCGGCCAGGTGATTCAGCGCGCCGGCCACCTCGCGCAGTTCGGGCGGCCCGGCGGGCGTGGCCCGCGCCGACAGCTCCGCCCGCGCCAGCCGGTGCGAGACCGCGGACAGCTCCGCGATCGGTGCGACCAGATTCCGGGCGAACCGGTCCGCGACCACCAGGCCCAGCAGCACCAGGGCGATGCCGAGCCCGGCGAGCACCAGCCACGCCTTGCCGACCCCGTCGGTCAGCTCCGCGCGCGGCACCACCGTGCGGACCACGGCCGTGCCGTGCGCGGTGACCACCGGCACGACGATCTCCCGGCCCGCGGGGCCGTCGACGGTGAACGTCTGCCCGGCCGCGCTCGCCAGCCGCACCGCCGCGGTGGGCGGCGCCGGGGCGCCGAGCACCCGCCCGTCCGGCAGATAGACCGTCACCGGCACCGACGCCCCGCTCAGCGACAGCTCCAGCTCGCCCGCGTCGCTGGTGGCGACCAGCGGCACGATCGCCCGGACCACGTCGTCGGCCCTGCTGACCGCCCGGTCCGCGGCGACCTGGCGTACGAGAAACGCCAGCGGCACCAGGAACGCCAGCAGCACCAGGCAGGTGGTGGCGGCCACCAGCAGGGTGAGGCGGCGTCTCATGCCGGCTCGTTCAGCCGCACGCCGACCCCTCGCACGGTGTGCAGGTAGCGCGGCGCCTGCGCGGTCTCGCCGAGCTTGCGGCGCAGCCAGGACAGGTGCACGTCGACGGTCTTGTCGGCGCCGCCGTACGGCACCTGCCACACCTCGGCCAGCAGTTCCCGTTTCGACACCACCTGTCCGGGGCGGCCGGCCAGGTAGTGCAGCAGGTCGAACTCGCGGGGGGTGAGTTCCAGCGGCGTGCCGTCCAGCGACGCGGTCCGGGCGCCGGCGTCGAGGCGCAGGCCGCCGACGATGATCTCGGCCTGCTCCGGCCGGTTCTCGCCGCCGCGGCGCAGCACGGCCCGGATCCGGGCGTCGAGTTGTGCGGCGGTGAAGGGTTTGACGAGGTAGTCGTCGGCGCCGGCGTCCAATACCTGGACGATGTCGGTGTCGTCGTCGCGGGCGGTTGCGACGATCACGGGGACGGGACTGACCGCGCGGAGCATGCGCAGCAGTTCGCGGCCGTCGAGGTCGGGCAGGCCGAGGTCGAGCACGACCAGGTCGGGGCGCTCGGCCAGGGCGGTCTGCAGGCCCTGCATGGCGGTGCCGCAGGCGGCGACGGCGTGGCCCCGCTCGCGCAGCGCGCGCAGCAGGTGGGTGCGGATCGCCGGGTCGTCCTCGATCAGCAACAGGTGGGCCACCACCGCACGGTAGCCCGGAGCCGCCCGCCACCTGCGGCTTAACCTTCCCTTAGCGCGTTGCGGGCCCGGCGTTAGCGTTCGAGACGGCATAGTCGGCCCCATGACGCGACGAACGCTGCTCGGCACCGCCGGCTGGATCGGCGTGGCGGTGCTGGCCGTGCTGGTCGGGCTGGCCGCGGTCCGGGTGATCGGCGACGGCCTCACCTCGGACGCGGGGCGGACCCGGTCGGCGGCGGAGGTGGCCCGCGAGCTTGCCGCGCGCGCGACGCCCACCACCGGCGACGGCCCGGCGTCGACCGGACCCGCCGCCGTCGCCGAGCCGGAACCCACCCCGGCAGAGACCTCCGCGCCCGCCGCCACCGCGCCCACGGGCGGCGGCAGGGCGCCGTCGGCCGGGCTCCGCTCGTTCCGCACCCAGGGCGGCACCGTCGTGGCCCGGTGCCGGGACGGCCGGGTCGAGATCGTCGCCATGTCGCCGCTGGCCGGGTACGCCGTGCACGAGCGCGACCAGGGCCCGCGGGCGCAGGCGGAGGGCGAGTTCCGGGGCGCCGCCGACGACCACGACCGGGTCAAGGTCCGGGTCAGCTGCGCCGGCGACCAGCCCGTCCTGGCCGAACGGGACCGCTGAGGCGGCCGTCGCGTCGCGGCCCGGCCGCCTCAGCGGGACCACAGGAACGCCAAAGGGCGCGTCCATATGGTGGCGACTCCAGAATCTTAGGAGCGCCATGAAGAAGACACTGGCTCGCCTGCCGGTCACGCTCGGCGTGATCGTGACGGCGGTGGCGGCGGTTGCCGGCACCGCCGCCGCAGTGGCCATCACACCGGCCACCGGGCGAACTGGCACTCTCGTGCAGATCGGTCCGATCGCCGAGCACGGTTTCCCCGCCTGGTACCGGGACAGCAACAACGTCCGGCTGGAGCTCTGCACCGACCCGGGCGACCTGCTGTGCCCTGCGGCCGCCGACGAGATGCCCCACCCCGACGAGCCGGTGTCGTTCCCGGACAACTTCCCCGGTGAGTCCTTCTACCAGCTCGCCGGCGCCGACTTCCCGATCGCCGGTGGCGCCCGGGTGACGGTCGGCATGAACGTCGAGGCGGCGTTCGCCCGCGAGGACCCGATCCCCGGGGACCAGGTGGTCTTCGGCCGGGTCCGGATCCGGTTCGACGCACCCACCGGCCAGCGTTTCCGCATCACCCACCCGTACGGGATCGACGACATCGTCGCTGGTGACAAGGGCGTGAACATGACCGAGGACGTCGGCATCGCGCCGGGCGCGTTCGGTGGTGTCCTGAGCAGCCGGATCGGGCCGTTCCTGAAGTGGGACCCGAACGCGGGGGCCGCCGCGCCAGCCGGCTACACCGGCGACCCCGCCGTCAACCACAAGGTCGTCGGCAGCCCGTACGACACGAACTTCGTGCGCGTCGAGCGGCTGGACCCGGCCTCCGGGGCGGTGCTCAGCGAGGTCGGCTTCACGGACCTGTTCAGCGTCCAGGGCCGGCTCGCGACCAACGGCGGCGTCGACATCGACCAGGCCACCTACACGGCGAACCCGGACGGCACCGGCACGGTCGAGGTGTTCGCGAGCAGCGAGACCGACCAGGTCATCGAGATCGTCGGCAACCAGACGCTGGGCTTCCACAACACCCGCCTGCGCGGCAGCGGGGGCCGCTACTACGGCCGGTTCCCGCTCAGCGGTTCCGTGCCGAGGGGCACGAAGATCGAGGTGATGAACTCGAGCGATCGTCCGGTCACCCGCAAGTCGCGGGAACTGGTCGACCTCGTCACGGTCACCGGCCTCGCGTACGACGCCGACGCGCAGACCCTGGCGGTCTCCGCCGCCTCCAGTGACCTCAAGCAGCCCCCGGCCTTCTCGGTCGCCGGGTTCGGCCCGCTCACCGACGCGCCGTTCCAGAACGTCGTCGCTCCGCCGGCCGCGATCACGGTCACCTCGTCCGCGGGCGGGTCCGCGACCGTCCCGGTGGCGGGCACCGGCCGGCCGTTCCTGCCGAGCGCCCCGGTGGCCGGGCCGACGGCCGACGCCGCACCCGTCGTCGGGCAGACGGTCCGCCTGGACGCCGCCGGCTCGGCCGGTGAGATCGACGGGTACACCTGGACGCAGACCGCCGGGCCGGCGGTCACGCTGTCGGACCCGAACGGGTCCACGACCACGTTCGTGCCGACCGTGGCGGACAGGTACAGGTTCACGCTGACCGTGCACGGGCCCGGCGGCGACAGCGTGCCGGCGCCGGTGACCGTCAACGTGGTCGTGCCGGCCGCGCCGAAGGCCAAGCCCGGCCCGGATCAGGTCGTGGTCCGGGGCCGCACGGTCGCGCTGGACGGCTCCAAGTCGGTCGGCGCCGAGACGTACTCGTGGCGGCAGGTGTCCGGTCCGCCGGTCACGCTGATCAATCCGACCAGCGCGAAGCCGACGTTCACCTTCCCGGTGCAGGCGCTGCCCGCGGTGCCCGGCCCGAACAAGGGCTTCGCCTACAACAACGATGCGGTGGAGCTCGAGCTGACGGTCAAGACCCCGACCGGCGTCGACAGCAGCAGGATCTTCATCCGCCCGCAGCCGGAGACGCTGTCCGGCCTCTCGGTGCGCTACCGCACCAACAGCAACGAGTGGCGGATCTCGGGTACCAGCAGCCTGCTCGCGGGCCAGCGGGTCGCCGTGGTCCTCGGCAGCACGCTCACCGGCCAGACGATCGGTGCGCCGGTGACCGTTGACGGCACCGGGGCGTTCGACCTGCGGGTGACCGGCACCAACCCGGGCGCCGTGCGCACGGTCAGCTTCGTCACGACGACCGGCGCGCAGCAGCTCGCCTTCGCGGTGAACGTGACCAACTGACGAACTGAACAGGCAGGTCAGCGGCGGCGGTCTCCCTCAGGAGGCCGCCGTCAGCTGTTCGCGCAGGTGCGCGGTGGACGCCTGCGACACCTGCTCCCGGATGGCGTCGCGGATCAGCGAGCTGCGATGCCGCACGGTGCCGTCGGGCTCGTCGCGCAGCAGGTGGGCGTGCACCAGTTCGTCGATCGAGGCCAGCACCTGCTGCACCGAACGGCCGGTGAGCGGGACCAGGTCGGCCGCGCTCAGCGGGCCGAGCACCGCGCACAGGCGCAGCACGTCCCAGGCCGGCTCGCGCATCCACCGGGTCCGCTGCCGGGCGATCTGCATGGCGACCGCGCAGGCGATCTCGGGCGGCCGGGTCGCGACCGCCACCAGCGCGGGAATCCCGCCGCTGCGCTCGGCCGTCCGGTCGTCGCCCAGCGCCGCCAGCTCGTCCGCGCTCAGCGGGCCGAGCCGCAGCACCGCCGTGGTGTTCAGCGCCGCCAGCGGCCGGTCGATGACCTGGGACGGGTAGTGGTAGGTCAGCACGATCCGCAGCCGCGGGCAGCGCCGGCCCAGCCAGGCCAGCTCCGCGACGCTGGCACCGTCCAGGTCGGCGGCGTCGTCCACGGCCAGGAAGACCCGCTCGGGGCCGTCGAACACGGTGCCGATCAGCTCCAGCTCGCCGGGGCCGAGCGGCTGTTCGGGGCGGGCGCCGTCGACGGCCGCGAGGACCTCCGGCCCGGCTCCCAGGTCGGTCAGCACGGCGCGCAGCCAGGCGAGCCGGAACACGGCCGAACCGGCATGTCCGATTCCGACCCGGCCGGGTGCCCGCCGGGCCAGCTCGGCCACGAACGCCGACTTGCCCGCGCCGACCGGGCCGACGACGTGCACGACCGACGGCGTGGCCGGTTCGAACAGCGCCTCCATCTGGTGGTGGCGGCCGAGGAAGCCGGTCGCCTCCGCCGGCGCGGCGGTGACGGGGCCGGCCGCCGGCCGCGCGGACGCGGCGGGCTTGGGGAGGCGGTGCGCCAGGGCGGCGCTCTGCAGGCGGACCAGATCGGCCGAGGGCGGCAGGCCCAGCTCCTCGTCGAGCACCCGCCGGCAGCGGTCGAAGATGCGCAGCGCCTGGTCGGGCCGGTCCATCGCGACCGCCGCCATCATCGCCGCCTGGTACCCCGACTCGAGGAACGGGCTGAGCCCGATCGCCTCCTGGGCCAGGCGCAACGACCGCGCGGGATCCTCAGGCAGCGCGGCGCAGGCCAGCGCCAGGAGGGCGTCGACCGTGGCGACCTGCACCTCGGTGCGGGCCGGCTCGGCCCACTCGGCGTACGGGTCCTCCTGGAACGGCAGCTGGCGGGCCAGGGCGAGGATCGAGGAGTGCACGTCCAGGCGCTCGGGGCCGTGCGGCGGGAGGGCGTCCAGGCTGCGGGTCTGCTCTCGAAGCTCGGCCAGGTCGAGCCCGGCGCGGCTGGTGTCGAACAGGTATCCGCCGCTGCGGGTGACGATGAACCAGGTCGCCGCGTTGCCGCAGGGCTGCAGGCGCCGCCGGATCATCGACACGTAGTGCTCCAGCGTGGCGACGTGGTTGCCGGGCAGTTCGTTGCCCCAGACCGCGTCGGCCAGGGCGTCCTTCGACTGGATGCGGTCGTGCCGGGCGGCCAGCACCGCGAGCACCTGCCGGGCGCGCCGGGGCAGCTCCCCGGCGGGCATGGCGGCACCGCCGTCGTCGGTCACCATGAGCGACCCCAACACCGTGACGCGCATCCGACCGGCCTCCTCGAGAGCATGCATTACGCCGGATATCGACGGCTCGGGCCGGGTCATGAGGAGTTGACCAGGCCTGCCTGAGGTTGTTGCGAACGCGGGCAGAGGCCGACGACAGGTTTTCCACCGGGACACGTCAGCACCCGCCGCTAGCGTCTGCGCCGGATCTGGCACGTCGAAACACGGAGAGTATGGATGACTGACGGAATGTTGACTCGGCGAGGTCTGCTCAAGGGCGCACTCGCGATCGGTGGTGGCGGCATGATCGTGGCCGGCACCGGCGGTGAAGTGGTTGCCGCCGAGAGCTCCCTCGCGGCGAAGTACACACCGACGCCATACACGAACCTGTTCCGCCGCCCGCCGGTGCTGATGCCGTGCCAGCAGGGCGTCGACGACAAGGGCCCGTTCCACCGCTACCGGCTCACCCAGCGGATCGGCCAGGCCAGCATCGTGCCCGGCCTGCTCACCACGATCGCGGGCTACAACGGGATCTTCCCGGGCCCGACCATCAAGGTGCCGCAGGGCACCCGCGCCGAGGTCCGGATCGCGAACGCGCTCGGCGCGCACCCGCTGTACAGCGGCGAGTTCAGCACGGTCACCCACCTGCACGGCTCGGCCTCGCTGCCGCAGTACGACGGGTACGCGAACGACCACACCCGCCCCGGGCAGGCCAAGACCTACCGCTACCCGAACTGGCAGCAGGCCCGCACGCTCTGGTACCACGACCACAACCACCGCGTCACGGCGAAGAACGCGTTCGTCGGGCTGGCCGCGCAGTACCACCTGAGCGACAAGTACGAGCGCGCCCAGCTGCCCCAGGACGAGTACGACGTCCCGCTGATCGTCAGCGACATGGCGTTCAAGGCCGACGGCTCGGTGAAGTTCGACGACTCGGACAACGCCGGCTTCATGGGCGACGTGATCATGGTCAACGGCGTGCCGTGGCCCAAGATGCGGGTCAAGCCCCGCGTCTACCGGTTTCGGGTGCTCGTGTCCAGCATCTCCCGTTCGTACCGGTTCAAGCTGAGCACCGACGAGCCGGTCTACGTCGTCGCGACCGACGCCGGGATGACCCCGAAGGTCAACGCGGTGCAGTCCTGGCGGCACGCGCCCGCCGAGCGCTACGAGGTGCTCATCGACTTCCGCAAGTACAAGCCGGGCACCAAGGTCGAGCTGCGGAACCTCAGCAACAAGAACAACGAGGACTACGGCAACACCGGCAAGGTGATGCAGTTCGAGGTCGTCGCCGATTCGGCCGGGCCCGACCCGTACGTGATCCCCACGACGCTCGATCTCGGGCCGCAGCCGTGGGCGGGCCAGGGCGCGATCGAGGTCAACAAGCTGACGCCCGACATGGCGACGGCCCGGCGCCGCCTGCGGGTGGAGCGCAAGCACGGCATCTGGACCGTCAACGGCGAGACGTGGGACGACATCGAGAAGACCGGTTTCCAGCGGGTCTTCGGCAACCCGAAGCCCTACGACGTCGAGATCTGGGACCTGGTCAACGAGTCGGGCGGCTGGTTCCACCCGCTGCACATCCACCTGATCGACGGCCAGATCATCGGCCGCAACAGCACCCCGGACGGCAAGGCGCACGCCTGGGAGGGCGGCGGCAAGGACGTCTTCTACCTCGGCGAGAACGAGACGGTCAGCGTGCTGATGCAGTTCACCACCGGCGGCGGCAACGCCGGCGGGCGGTACATGGTGCACTGCCACAACCTCGTCCACGAGGACAGCGACATGATGATCCAGTTCGCGGTGGGTGACGTCAACGTCAACGACCCGATCAGCTCCGACGCGGCGTGCCCGGACGCCGAGGCGGAACAGCCGGTGGTGTACGCGCCGAGCTACCCGCTGGGCACGTGATGAAGCGCCGCAAGTGGGACCTCGGCCTGCGGTGGTTCGTGGTGCTCGCCCTGGTGCTGTGCGGCGTGGCGGCGATGGCCCGCTGGGGCACCAGGTTCGCCGGACCGGCGCAGGCGCAGGCGCAGGCGCAGGCGCAGGCCGCCGCCGGACCGGTCACCGATGACGCCGGGGACGAACTGGCCACGACGACCTTCGACGGGCCGATGGTGCGCCGGCGGGCGGCCATCGCGATTCACCCGGCGAAGGGCGCCGATCGCGGGCAGATCGCCCGTGAGCTGCGCCTGGCGGCACAGCGGGCCAAGATCGGCGCGCTGACCGACGCGACGTTCGCGGTGTTCAGCCCCGAGCTGCTGGAGTATCTGGTGCCGGAGCAGACGCTGGTGCTGGCGGAGGGCGTGTCCGTGCCGGACGCCGAGGCGTTCATGCGCGACCACCAGCCCGCCGGCGTGGCGTTCTACCTGGTGGCGCCGGTGGTCCTGCACGACCTGACGTTCGCGGTCGTCCCGGCGCCGGGCCTCACGCCGGCCCAGGTCTCGGCGACGGTGGACCGCGACGGCATCCTGTCCGACTCGCTGAACCGCTACGTCACCACGAAGCAGCGCGCCGGGCTGACCATCCGGTACTTCGGCGCGATCCTCAGCGATGGCCAGATCGAGGCCGTGCGGCAGGCCCTGGGGCACGCCGCGCGGGTGCCGGCCGACCGGGTGGCGGTCACGGCGAATCTGCCCGGCCCCGGCGTGGACCTGTCCAACGGGATTCCCGACCTGACCCCCGAGGGCGGCCACCACCACGGCTGACCCTGCCGCCTTTCTGAAGGGCCGTCCCCGGTATCGGGGGCGGCCCTTCAGCGTGCACTCAGCCGGACGCGAGGTGGACCACACCGCCATTGCCCAAGATGTGCGAATTCAGCGCTTTTCCCCTGACTCCCCCGGAGAACGCGTCCCATGAGGCTTCCGCTTCGCACCGCCCTGACCGCCCTGCTCACGTCCCTGCTCGCCAGCGGCCTGGTGGCCACCCCCGCCACCGCCGCACCGGTCGGCCAGGGGTTCACCGTCACCGCCGCCGACCTGGCCTACATCCTCAAGCAGATCAAGATCGCTGAGGCGCACGTCGCGAACACCACAAGCGCGACCGGCCCCTGCGGCGCCCTGCTCGGCACCGGGCCCAACCAGCTGAACAGCCCGCTGCTGTCGATGGGCCTGCGCACGGTCGACGGCACCTGCACCAACCTCACCGCCGGGCAGGAGCGGTTCGGCGCGGCGGACCAGACCTTCCCGCGGATGGCCGGCAAGGACTTCCGCGCGGCCGAGAGCGCCCCCGCCGACATGTTCGGTCCCGGCAGCCCGTCCTTCCCCACCACGTACGCCGACAAGAGCGCGAACAACACCGTCGTCGACGCCCAGCCCCGCGTGGTCAGCAACCTGATCGCCGACCAGACCGCGAACAACCCGGCGGCGGTCGCGGCGGCCGGCAGGCCGGTACGGTCCCAGGGCGGCGCGACGACGCCGAAGTCCGAGGGCGACACGCTGTTCATCCCGAACGTCACCACCGATGTCGGGCTGTCCGCGCCGTACAACTCGTGGTTCACCCTCTTCGGGCAGTTCTTCGACCACGGCATCGACCAGACCGTCAAGGGCGGCGGCACCGTGATCGTGCCGCTGCAGGGCGACGACCCGCTGATCGCCGGACCGGACCGGATCGCCGGCAACGCCGACGACCCGAAGTCCGGCGACGCCCGGTACGTGCCGCCCTCGATGCGGTTCATGGTGCTCACCCGGGCCGCCAACCAGCCCGGCCCCGACGGCAAGCTGGGCACCGCCGACGACGTGCAGGACGCCGTCAACACCGACACCCCCTACGTCGACAACTCGCAGGCGTACACCTCGCACGCGGCACACCAGGTCTTCCTGCGTGAGTACGCGAAGGACCCGCAGGGCCGCCCGGTGTCGACCGGCAACCTGCTTGCCGGCCCCCTCGGCGGCCTGCCCACCTGGGCGGACACCAAGAAGCAGGCCCGCAAGCTGCTCGGCCTCAAGCTCGGCGACGCCGACGTCCTCGACGTCCCGGCGATCCTCGCCGACCCGTACGGCCGGTTCGTGCCCGGCCCGGCCCGCGGCCTGCCGCAGTACGTGACCCGCTCCGGCCTGGTCGAGGGCGACGTCGCGAACCCGGTCCGGGTGCCCGCCGACGTGCTGCACTTCGGCACGCCGTTCCTGACCGACATCGCGCACCACGCCGACCCGAGCCCGGCCGACACCGACCACAACCCGGCCACCCCGCCGGTCGCGCCCCGCCCCGACGACGACACCACCGCCGGCGCCGACTTCACCAAGCAGCCCCCCGGCACGTACGACGAGGAGATGCTCGACGCGCACTACATCGCGGGCGACGGCCGGGTCAACGAGAACATCGGCCTCACCGCCGTGCACGAGGTCTTCCACGCCGAGCACAACCGGCTCGTCGCCGACATCGAGCGGGTACTCGCCGACGACGGCTCCGCGCTGAAGGAGTGGCGGATCGGCAACGCCTGGAACGGCGAGCGGATCTTCCAGGCCGCCCGGTTCGTCAACGAGATGGAGTACCAGCACCTGGTCTTCGAGGAGTTCGCTCGCAAGATCCAGCCGGGGATCAACCCGTTCCAGCCGTTCGCGTTCACCCAGACCGAGCTGAACCCGGCCGTGTACGCCGAGTTCGCGCACGCCGTCTACCGCTTCGGCCACTCGATGCTCGACGAGAGCATCACCCGGACCCGCGAGGACGGCTCGGACGCCTCGATGTCGCTGCTCGACGGGTTCCTCAACCCGCCCGCCTACACCGAGGGCGGGACGCTGACGCCCCAGCAGGCCGCCGGCGAGATCGTCCGCGGCATGTCCGGCCAGGTCGGCAACGAGCTGGACGAGTTCATGACCGACACGCTGCGCAACAACCTGCTCGGCCTGCCGATGGACCTGGCGGCGATCAACATCGCCCGGGGCCGCTCCGAGGGCGTGCCGTCCCTGAACGTCTTCCGGCGCAGCCTGCACGAGCGGACCAACGACGGCCAGCTCGCCCCGTACACCAGCTGGGTCGACCTCGGCGAGCACCTCAAGCACCCCGAGTCGCTGATCAACTTCGTCGCCGCGTACGGCCGGCACAAGAAGATCGTCGCGGCCACCACCGTCGCCGCCAAGCGGGCCGCGGCCCGCGCGATCGTCGACCCCCAGCCCGGCGACAAGGCCCCGGCCGACGCGGCGGCGTTCATGAACGCGACCGGCACCTGGACCGCCGCGAACTCCGGGCTCGACGCCGTCGACCTGTGGATCGGCGGGCTCGCCGAGGTCACCAACCCGTTCGGTGGCCTGCTCGGCAGCACCTTCAACTACGTCTTCGAGAACCAGCTCACCCGGCTGCAGAACGGCGACCGGCTCTACTACCTGGCCCGTACGCCGGGCATGAACCTGCGCAGCCAGCTCGAGGGCAACTCGTTCGCGGAGCTGATCGCGCGCACCACCAGCGCCAGCAACCTGCGCGCCGACGCGTTCGCCACCAGTGACTGCGCGTTCGACCTGGCGAACCTGGCCGGCACGGCCGCCGGCTTCGAGCAGTACGGCAACCAGGTCGCCGACGACCCCGCCAGCGCCTGCGACGAGAAGGCCCTGCTGATCCGCATGCCGGACGGGAAGATCCAGTACCGGGCCCGCAACTCCGTCGACAAGCCGGGCATCAACGCACAATCCGTGTACGCCGGGACGGACGGCCGCGACCGCGTCGGCGCCGGCAACGACAACGACACCGTCTGGGGCGGCGAGGGCGACGACGTCATCGAGGGCGGCGCGGGCAACGACATCGCGCTCGGCGGCGAGGGCGACGACATCCTCACCGACCTCGGCGGCGACGACATCACCAAGGGCGGCCCCGGCCACGACGCGATCGACGCCGGCCCCGGCCTCGACATCGTGCTGGGCGGCGCCGGCAAGGACTTCACCAACGGCGGCGCGAACGCCAACCAGACGTTCGGCGGCAGGGGCGACGACATGCTCAACGCCGGCGACGGCGAGGACGCCGCCTGGGGCGACTCCGGCGACGACTGGGTCGAGGGCGGCAACTCCCCCGACCTGTTGCAGGGCGACAGCGGCAACCTGTTCTTCCTGGACGACGCGAACAAGCCCGGCCACGACGTGCTGATCGGCCAGGGCGGCGACGACGACTACGACATGGAGGGCGGCGACGACATCGGCGTCCAGGGCCCCGGCATCGAGAAGAACGCCGGCGGCTCGGGCTACGACTGGTCCATCGCGGCCCGGGCCGAGCAGGGCGGCGACGACCAGCCGATGGACTCCGACCTGGACCTTCCGCTGATCCCGCTGGACATCCTCGCCGCCGGCGTCCGCGACCGGTACAACGAGCTCGAGGCGCTCTCCGGCGGCGCCCGCAACGACATCCTGCGCGGCGACGACCTGACCCCGTCGACCGTCGGCGGCGGCGGCTTCCTCGGCTGTGACGCCCTCGACGCCGCGGGCATCGCCCGGATCGCGGGCCTCGACCAGATCGTCACGAACCTGCCGACCGCGGCCTCGGCCGTCGGCAACCAGACCGGCCGCCCGTGCGCGCTGCGCGGCAACGTGTGGGGCGAGGGCAACATCCTGCTCGGCGGGGCCGGCGACGACACCATCGAGGGCCGCGGCGGCGACGACATCATCGACGGCGACCGCTACCTCAGCGTCCGGCTCAGCGTCCGCAACGGCAAGGACAAGGACAAGGAGCTGCGCACGGCGGCCGGCATGACGCAGCTGCAGGCGGACGTGTTCGCCGGCAAGATCAACCCTCGCGACATCGTCGTGGTCCGGGAGATCCTCACCGCCCCGGCCGCCGGCCAGGACACCGCGGTCTTCTCCGGCAACCGCGACCAGTACGCCGTCACCCCGGTCCGCGACGCCCTGATCGTGACCGGACCCGACGGCACCGACACGCTGCGCAACGTCGAGCGGCTGGCGTTCGCCGACCAGACCGTGGACGTCACCGCGCCGCACGCGTACGCGGGTGTCTCCGCCTCGGCGGGCGACGCCACGGCGACCGTCGTCTGGACGCTGCCCGAGGGCACGTCGGGCGAGGCCGTCACCGGTTACGAGGTCGAGGTCAACGACGGCACCACGCCCCGGCTGCTTCCCGCGAAGGCCGAGGACACGAGCCTGGTCGTCGCCGGCCTCACCAACGACGTGTCGGTGACCTTCCGGGTCCGGGCCGTGACCGCGGCGGGCCCGGGCGAGTTCGTCGGCCCGTCCGACCCGGTCGTCCCCAAGGCGGCCGCAACCGGCACCGAGCCCGGCGAAGACGGCGGCACGGGCGATGACGGCACCGGCGATGACGGCCAGGAGCCTGGTGAGGAGACCCCCGGCCCGGTGACACCGAGCTCGCCGGCGCCCAGCGCGGAAGTCACGACCCCGTCCGTTGCCACGACTCCGCCCGTGGCCACGACCACGACCCCGCCTGTGGTCACGACCCCGCCGACCGAGCCTGTCGTCACGACCCCGCCGACCGACCCGGCCCCCGGCGACTCCGCCGCCGCGGTGACGCCTGTGGCCCCCGGTGTGCCGGCGATCGGCGTGGCGACGGCCGGCAACGGCACCGTGCTCGTCCGCTGGACGGCCCCGGCCGCCGACGGCGGCACGGCGATCTACGGCTACGAGGTGCAGGCGCTCGACGCCGAGACCGGCGTCGTGCTCGACGTGGACGGCGCCGGGCCGGCCGCCACCGAGCTCACCTTCGCCAATCTGGTGCCGGGACAGCAGTACACGTTCCGGGTCCGCGCGGTGAACGCCGCCGGGGCCAGCGGCTCCTCGGAGATCTCCAGTGTGGTCACGGTGGTCGCCGCGACCGCCGAGCCGACCGCTCCCGTCGATCCGACCGGCCCGATCGATCCGACCGGCCCGACCGGTCCTGTCGATCCGACCGGCCCGGGCGGCTCGACCGATCCGACCGTTCCGGCAGGTCCGGCCGGTCCGACCGGCCCGGCTGGTCCCGCCGGCCCGACCGGTCCCGTCGGCCCGGTGCCGCCGGCCAACCCCGGCCCGGCACCGAGCGTGCCGCCGGCCAAGCAGACCGCGCCGGGCAGGCCGGCGATCCGGGCGGCCTCCGCGGGCAACGCGCTGGCGATCGCCCGGTGGACCGCGCCGGCGGATCGCGGCGGCGCGCAGCTCACCCGCTTCGAGATCCAGGTCATCAACTCGGCCGGCCGTCAGGTCGGCGGGATCCGGACCGCGCCCGCCACCGCCTCGGCGCTGACGATCACCGGTCTGGTCAACGGGACGCCCTACCGCTTCAGGGTCCGGGCCGTGAACGCCATGGGGGCCGGCGCCTGGTCGGCGACCTCGGCGATCGTCCAGCCGCGGACGGTGCCCGGCGCCGCACGGACGCTGACCACCGCCCGGGGCACGGCCGGCGGCCGGCTCACCGCCACCGTCCGGTGGAAGGCGCCGGCGACGACGGGCGGGGCGCCGGTCACCGCGTACCGGATCTCCTGCCAGCGGCTGTCCGACAACGGCGCCGCGGTCGGCACGCCCAGCGTGACCACCGCGTCCGGCGCGGCCCGCGCCGCGGCGTTCACGGCCGCACCCGGCGCACGGGCGGGTGTCCGTTACCGCTGCACCGTGCGGGCGGTCAACGCGGCCGGCGCCGGCACCGGGATGTCGATCATCGC
>NZ_JBEZXZ010000186.1:0-17804 GCF_040638275.1 Actinoplanes sp. NPDC026623
CGGCCGCCGAGCGCCGCGGGGCCGAGCCGGCGGACAACGAGCGCAGGAGGCCGGCGCCCCTCGCCTTCGGGGCCCGGCCGGCGACGGCCGCGATGCTGGGCAGCGCGCGGGTGTGCGTCAGGCCGGCGACCAGCGGATCGGCCGCAAGCCCGCGCTGCGCGCCGCCGGGGCGGACGATCAGCGGCAGGTCCCGGGTGTGTGCGTCGTCGTAGCCGTCCCGTACCAGCGCGGTCACGTCGAACAGCGCCGGGTCGAGCACCTTGCCGATCAGCGGGGCGACCCGGGCCGGCACCACGTGCGCGTGCCCGTCGGGGCCGCAGCTGCGGGCCAGCACGCCGCTGGCGGCGGCGGGGCGTACGCTCACCTCCGGGCAGCCCGACGATCTGGCCCGCACGGTTACCACGTCCCCGGTCAGCAGCGTGACCGTGTAGGTCTTCCCGGGCGCCTGCCCCGCCTGCCCGGCGACCGCCGTCGCAGGCTCGGCCGCGACGCCGGCGCCCGGCCCGGTCAGCGGCGCCAGCAGCACCCCCGCCGCCAGCACCCCGAACAGCCGCCGTCGCGCCCTCGCTCCGTCCATCAAAGTATTCACATTCCTTAGAGGGGCTCGGCCGTCCGTGCGGTTGTCAGGCGGGATGATCTCTAAGGTGGTCGAAGCAGAACTGGGGGTGGCGGTGAGCGAGATCCTGCGGCACATCGAGGCGCTGGCGGCGGTGCTGCCGGCCGCGCAGCGCAGCGCACACGAGTACGCCCGCGGCATCGACCTGTTCTCCGGGGCCGACGAGGTGGCGGCGGCCCATCCGGCCGGCCGGGCCTACGTCGCGGCGACCAGGATGGCCCTGCTGCAGAGCGAGGTGAGCGAGGCGCTGCAGGAGATCCGCAGCCGGTCGCTGGACCTGGATCCGGCGGCGCGCCGGCCCGGCGACGCCCTGAGCCTGGAGCTTGCCGACATCCTGATCCGGACCCTCGAGCTGTCCGAATATCTGGGCGTCGACCTGGGCGCCGCGCTGGTGGCCAAGACCGCCGACACGCTGAGCGGATACCGGCACGGAGGGGTCCGCTTCTGACCCTCGGCGGTTCAGCCCAGGGTCACCGGCAGGGCGACGAGCCCGCGGGTGCGGAAGGACGGCCGCCAGCGGACCTCGCCGGCCGGCGTGGCCAGCCGCATCCGGGGGAAGCGGCGCGCCACCGTGCCGACGGCCACCTCGAGCTCGACGCGGGCCAGCGGAGCCGCCAGGCAGTAGTGGATGCCGTGACCGAAGCTGAGATGCGCGCCGGGGCGCCCCGGCCGGACCTCGTCGGACGCGGGGAAGGCCTCCGGGTCGCGGTTGGCCGCGGCCACGACGAGCAGCACGGTCTCGCCGCGCGGCACCACCACGCCGGCGACGTCGACGTCCTCGGTCGGGAAGCGCCGCAGGACCACGGGGGCCGGCGGCTCGAATCGCAGCAGCTCCTCGATGGTCGAGCCCAGGTGCGCCGGGTCGGGCGGGAACGCGGACTCGCGCAACAGCGTGAACAGCGAAGTCCCGATGGCGTGCACGGTGTTCTCGTAGCCGGCCAACAGCAGCAGGAACGCCAGCGACGTCAGCTCGTCCTCGGTGAGACGGTCGCCGTCGTCCCGCGCGGCGATCAACGCGGAGAGCAGGTCATCGGCGGGATCGGTCCGCTTGGCCGCGAGCAGCTTCTCGAGATAGGCGTGGATGGTGAAGACGGCGCGCCCCGCCGCGGCGCGGTCCCGCGCCGGCGGGCTGACCATCGCGTCGGTCCAGGACCGGAAGTCGTTCCGGTCCGGCTCCGGCACGCCCAGCAGGTCGGAGATGACCGCCACCGGGAGCGGGCCGGCGTAGTCGCGCACGAGGTCGGCCTCGTCCTGGCCGGCGAGCTCGTCCAGCAGGGCGTCGGCGGTCTCCTGGATGCGCGGGCGCAGGTTCTCCACCCGGCGCGGGGTGAACGCCTGCGACACCAGCCTGCGGATCCGGGTGTGGTCCGGCGGGTCCATGTTCAGCAGGTTGGCGTCCAGCGCCGGCGGCAGCGAGAACCCGCTCCAACTGCCGTTGCCGTTGCTCTTGTTCACCGACAGCCGGGGGTCGGCGAGCAGCGCGCGGACGTCCGTGTAGCGGGTCACCAGCCAGACGGGCGACCCGTCCGGCAGGTCCGCCCGGGAGACCGGGGCCGGGTTGAGGAACGCCTCGGACGCCGGAGGTGAGCCCGTGCTCATCGCGTGACACCGCCCTGTGGGAACTCCCGAAAAGAAAGGTCGGGCATCCACGGGGGAAGATGCCCGACCTTCGATTCAGAATGCAATCACACCCGGCGCCACTTCGCCACCCGGGCGCGGGGTCCCCCGAGCGAGCTACCCGCAAGTGTCCACCGCGCGGTGACGATTCCGGGCAGGCGTTTCCATAGCTTTCTCGGTAGCCGCGGCGCTCCGGCCGCGGATCTATGGAGGAGTCGACATGCGACTGATAAAACAACTGCTGGCCGTCGCGGCGGTGGCCTTCGCCGGCGGCCAGGCCGTCAGCGCGGTGGCGGGCAACGCCCTGCTCACCCTGACCCTCGGCCTGCTCACCGCCGTGCTCGCGGTCCTCGTCTACGCCTGGGTGGTACGGCGTACCGAACACCGCGCGCCCACCGAGGTGGCCCGGGCCGGTGCCGCCCGCCGGATCGTCCGGGGGATGCTCATCGGGACCGGCATGGCCGCGGCCGTCGTCCTCAACATCGCCCTCCTCGGCGACTACCGCGTCGACGGCTTCGGCTCGATCACCGGGGCGCTGGGGCTCTTCGGGTTCATGGCCGCCGCGGCCGTGAGCGAGGAGCTGCTGTTCCGCGGCGTGCTGTTCCGCGTCATCGAGGAACGCACCGGCACCTGGATCGCGCTGCTGCTGACCGGCGCGGCGTTCGGCCTGGCCCACCTGTTCAACCCGGACGCCACCCTGTGGGGCGCGATCTCCATCGCGATCGAGGCCGGCTTCATGCTCGCCGCCTGCTACGCCGCCACCCGCAACCTGTGGGTGCCGATCGGCCTGCACTTCGGCTGGAACCTCGCCCTCGGCGCCGTCTTCGGCGCGGTGGTCTCCGGAAACGGCGAGTCGAAGGGCCTGCTGGAGTCCACCCTGTCCGGCTCGGCCCTGGCCACCGGCGGAGACTTCGGACCCGAGGCGAGCCTGTACGCGGTCGGCGCCGGCGCGGCGCTGACCCTGGTGTTCCTGTGGCTGGCCCGCCGCCGCGGCAACCTCGTCCCGCGCCGCCGTCGCGCGGACGGCGCGCGGCCGACCGCTACAGTTTCCCGGTGATCGACCCCCGGCGGGCCTCGGAACTGTGGCGGCGGCAGGACGTCACGGTCCGGGACCTCCCGCTGGCGCTGGCGCTCGCCGTCGCCTCGGTGACACCGGTCCTGGACAGCCGCGGAACCCAGCTGGGTGATCTGCCGCAGCGACCCTTCGACGGGCTGACCGTCCTGGTGATCCTGCTGGAATGCCTGCCGCTCGCCGTCCGCCGGCGCCGGCCGGTCGTCTGCCTCGCCCTGGTGTCGCTCGGCTTCGCGATCGACCAGCTTCGCGGCTATCACACGGTTGCCGGCACCGCGCTGTTCTTCGCGCTGCTGAGCGCCGGCGCCCATGTCGAGCGGCACCGCCGGCTGGTCCTGCTGGCGGTCAGCGCGGCGTACGTGTCGCTGGCGATCTCGCTGGACCGGCTCGGATCGGGCGAGGGCGTGGCCGGGTTCACGACGTTCTTCCTGGTCCTGTCCATCGCCTGGTGCGCCGGTTCGTGGCTGCGCCAGACCCGGGCGGCCGAGGAGGAGCGGCGGCTGCGCCTGGAGGCGAGCACCCGCGCCGAGGAACGCACCCGGATCGCCGGCGAACTGCACGACGTCGTGACCCACCACGTGACGGCGATGGTGGTGCAGGCCGAGGCGGCACGCTACCTGACCGCCGCGCCCGACCGGCTCGAACGGAACCTGGCCGCGATCACCGACACCGGCCGGCGGGCCATCGCGGACCTGCGGCAGATGCTCGACCTGCTCAACCCGGACCACGGTACGGGGACAGCCGCGCCGTCCCCCGGCGAGCTCGGCACCCTGGTCGAGCAGACCCGGCGGGCCGGCCAGCCGGTGGAGTTCACCGAGGACGGCCGGCCGCGGGAGCCGGCGGGCAGCGCCGAGGCGACGGCCTACCGGGTCGTGCGGGAAGCCCTGACGAACGCCCTCAAGCACGACCACGGCGCCCGCACCGTGGTCCACGTCCGGTACGGCGCGAAGGAGATCAGCGTGGCGGTCAGCAGCGCGGGCTCGGGGTCGCACTCCGCGTCCCCGGGCGGGAGCGGGCGGGGCCTCGCCGGGCTCCGCGAGCGGGTCGGTGTGCTCGGCGGCGAGCTCACCGCGGGACGGCACGAGGGCGGCGACTTCGTCGTGCGGGCGCGGATACCCACCGGGACCCCGTCGTGACCGCACCGGTACGCGTGCTGATCTGCGACGACCAGGCGCTGATCCGCACCGGCTTCACCACCATCGTCGACGCCCAGCCCGACCTCGAGGTGGTTGGCGAATGCGGGGACGGCCGCACCGCGGTCGGGCTCGCCGCGCGGCTGCGCCCCGACGTGGTGGTGATGGACGTGCGGATGCCGGTGCTCGACGGCATCGAGGCGACCCGCCTGCTCGCCGGCGCCGGGGTGGCCGATCCCGTCAAGGTGCTCATGGTGACAACGTTCAACCTCGACGAGTACGTCTATGAGGCGCTGCGCGCGGGTGCGAGCGGCTTCCTGCTCAAGGACGCCCCGCCGGCGCAACTGCTGCACGGCATCCGCACGGTGGCGACCGGAGCCGCGCTGCTGGCGCCCGAGGTCACCCGGCAGCTCGTCGGCCGGTACGCGGCGCGGATCCGCCCCGCCGAGGGCCGCCCGCCCGCCGCGGCGCTCACCCCGCGCGAACTGGAGGTGCTGCGGCTGATCGCCGCCGGCCTGTCCAACGGCGAGATCGCCGCGGCGCTGGTGATCAGCCAGGAGACCGTCAAGACGTACGTGTCCCGCATCCTCGCCAAGCTCGACCTCCGCGACCGCGTCCAGGCGGTGATCTACGCGTACCGCAATGACCTGGTGAGCTGAGCGCTCAGGCTCCGCGACCGCCGGCGCGCTTGACCGCCAGCAGGATGCCGATGCCGAGGACGGCCGGAATTCCGATGAACGCCAGGTCTTCCAGCCGGCTGTTCAGGTCATGTTCGAGGTACGGCTCGTCGACAACCACCCTCCACCTCGGCTTCGTTCGATCCGACGGTGGGCACCGTAACAGCGACGCGCCCGGACAGGCCTTCGTGGACCGACTCGGCGTGGTTGAAGCGCGGCCGGTGGTGCGGCAGGATGGCGACGAGCCGATCGACGGGGAAGGCGATTCATGGACGACGACGTGATCAAGGTGCCCGAGCTTCCGTTCCCCCTGGTGGCGTCGCATCCCGGGGTCTGGCGGCGGGACGAGGGCGGCGCGGTGCTGGCCGACGCTCCGGCGCACACCGACTTCTACGTGAATCCGGGCGGCGAGGATTCGGCGGACGCCGAGTCGATGCTCAACGCGGCGACCCTGCTCGGCGTGCCGCCGGACGGCGACTTCCAGCTGAGCGCCCGGGTCACCGTCGACTTCCGGTCCCAGTTCGACGCGGGGGTGCTGCTCCTCTGGATCGACGAGCGGCACTGGGCCAAGTTCTGTTTCGAGTTCTCGCCCGACGCCGAGCCGATGGTGGTCTCGGTCGTCACCCGCGAGGTCTCCGACGACGCCAACGCCTTCACCGTGGCGGAACGGTCGGTGTGGCTCCGGGTGTCCCGCATGGGCCGCGTCTACGTCTACCACGCATCGACGGACGGCGAGACGTGGCGGCTGATCCGGGTCTTCGCGCTGGGCGACGACGTGTCCGGACACCGGATCGGCTTCGAGGTGCAGTCGCCGACCGGCGACGGATGCGCGGTGGCCTTCACCGACATCCGGTTCTCCGGCCGGAGTCTCGCGGATCTGCGCGACGGATCCTGATCCGCAGACCGGCGCTTGACCTCAACCCAGGTTCAACTTGCAGCCTGGGCGCATGTCGTTCACACAGATCGAACTCGCTTACCTCGCCGGGCAGCGCCTCGGCCGGCTGGCCACGAAACGCCCGGACGGGACCCTGCAGAACAACCCGGTCGGCTTCAGGTACCAGCCGGACCTCGCAACGATCGACATCGGCGGCTTCACCATGGCCGCGAGCCGCAAGTTCCGCAATGTCGCCGACAACGGCGAGGTCGCGTTCGTCATCGACGACCTGCCGTCGATCAGCCCCTGGCGGGTCCGGTGCCTGGAGATCCGGGGCACGGCCGAGGCGATCGAGCATCCCACCGACTCGGCGTACGGCTCGGCCGATCCGATCATCCGGGTCCGTCCCCGGCGGATCCTGAGCTTCGGCCTCGACCAGCCGGACAGCGACGCACACGACCTGGTCCCGAACGTCCGCAACGTCAACGTCAACTGACGGTCAGATCCAGCCCTGTTCCCAGGCGTGATGGGCGGCGGCGTGCCGGGTGGCGGCGCCCAGCTTGGCCATGGCCGCCGACAGGTAGTTGCGCACCGTCCCCGGCGCCAGATGCACCGCGGCGGCGATCTCCGTGATCGGTACGCCGCTGCGGGCGATGCGCAGGATCTCGAGCTCGCGGGCGGTCAGCGGGCAGTCGTCCTCGGTCAGGGCGCTCGCCGCGATCTCCGGATCGACGTAGCGCCGCCCCGCGTGCACCGTGCGGATGATCTCGGCGAGCCGGGTGGCGGGCGTGGTCTTGGGCACGAAGCCGCGTACCCCGGCGGCCAGCGCCCGGCGCAGCACCGCCGGGCGGGCGTGCCGGGTGACCAGCACGACCGGGATGCCCAGCCGGATCCGGATGTCCGTGGCGGCCTGCAGCCCGTCGCCCGGCGGCATTTCCAGGTCCAGCACCGCCAGGTCGGGGCGAACCCGCAGGGCGACCCGGACCGCGGCGAGGCCGTCGGCGGCCTCGCCCACCACGCGCAAATCCGGTTCCAGGCCCAGCAGCGTCCCGAGGGCGCCGCGCAGCAGGTCCTCGTCGTCGGCGAGCAGGAGCCGGATCACCGGTCCGCGTCCGCGGGCAGGTGTGCGCTCACGGTGAACTCGTCCGCCGTCCGGCTCCGGTCCAGGCGCCCGCCGGCGGCCGCCAGCCGGTCCGCGAGGACGGCGAGGCCGCCCGGCTCCGCGTCCGTGTCGCCCAGCGGCGCGTCGTTGGTGAACCGCAGCCGCACCCCGCCCGGGCCCGGCGCCAGCGACACCGTGCAGCGCCGGGCCGCGCTGTGCCGCAGCACATTGGTGGTGCATTCCCGCACGACGAGCCCCAGCAGGTTCTCCGCGGCGGAGGACAGCGGCGGGAGCGACCCGGCCCGGTCCAGGCTCGACTCGATGCCGGCGGCGTTGAGCACCCGGACCGCGTTGGTGATCTCCGTGTCGAGCGAGACGGCGCGATAGCCGCGCACCACCTCGCGGGTGTCGCCGAGGGCCTGCCGGGCCAGGGCCTGCACCTCGCGCATCTCCGCGACGGCGCGCGCCGGGTCGGCGCCCGCCAGCCGCTCGGCAAGCTCACTCTTGAGCGCGATGACCTGCAGGCTGTGCCCCTGGATGTCGTGCAGGTCGGCGGCGAACCGCAGCCGCTCCTCGGCGAGCGCCGCGGCCCGCTCGAGCCGGTGCGCCCGGTCGAGCCGCTGGGCGACCCGCAACACCCAGACCTGGGAGTACAACCCTGCCGCGCACAGCATCGCGATGGCGGCGTCCGTCGCCGGCGCCGTCCAGGAGGCCGCCGACGACCCGAGCCCCGATGCCACGAACGTGACGGCGGCGCCGGCGGGCAGCACCCACCGCCGGGGCCAGGCGGTGCCGGCCCAGACTCCCGCGATGAGCGCCGCGAGCGGCAGCACCAGGGGGAACCCGCCCGCCGCGGCGCCGTTGGGCAGCGCGACGACCGCGCCGCCGGCCAGCGCCGCAACCGCGGCGAGCTGCCACCGCGGCGGGCCGGCCTCCTGGATCGCCACGGCGAAGTAGCGGGCCGCCGCCGCGCACACCAGGGCCGCGGCGGCGATCAACGACACCTGCACGGTCACCGGCCGGATCGGCGCCACCTGGGGCACGACGATGACGACGATCAGCACCAGGCAGCCGAGGGTGCCCCACCAGGTCAGCCGGCGCAGCGGCACCAGGCCGGTCGAGGTCGGTGCGGCGGCGGTCACGCACCCATGATGCGGCCTGGGAGCGCGGTCGGGGGATACCGGCCGGGGGAAACCGACAGGTCATGACGTTTGTCATCAGCCCCGGTGCCGCGACGTCACTACCGCGCGACCGGGGGCCCGCCGAGACTCGGCACATGACTTCACAGAGCGTCATCGACTGCACCGGCCTGCGCTTCGCGTACGGCGGGACCGAGGTGATCCGCGGCCTGGACCTCACCGTCGGCCGCGGCGACCTGTTCGCGCTGCTGGGCACCAACGGCGCCGGCAAGACGACCGCGCTGGAGCTGCTGCTGGGGGAGCGCCGGGCCGCCGCCGGCACGATCCGGGTGCTCGGGCACGACCCCTCCGCGCGGCGCGCCCTCGCCGGCGAGGTGGGGGTGGTCATGCAGGAGAGCGGCTGCGCCCCCGACCTCACGGTCGGCGAGACCCTGCGGCTGTGGCTGCGCCTGCGGGGCAGCCGCGACGTGGCCGGGACCGCCGCCGCGCTGCTCGATGAGGTGGGGCTGACCCGGCGGGCCACCCGGCGGGTGCGGCAGCTCTCCGGCGGCGAGCGCCGCCGGCTGGATCTCGCCGTCGCGCTCTGCGGCGACCCGCAGCTGCTGATCCTCGACGAGCCCACCTCGGGCCTGGACCCCCAGTCCCGCCGCGACGCCTGGCAGGTGCTGCGGAACCGTTCGCGGCGCGGCACCACGATCCTGTTCACGACGCACTACCTGGAGGAGGCCGAGACGCTGGCGGACCGGGTGGCCATCATGGACGCGGGGCGGCTCGCGCTGTGCGCCGCGACCGCCGAGGTCCGCCGCTCCGGATCGCTGACCGAGGTCTTCCACCGGATCGCGGGCTCCGGGGTGAACTCGTGACGGCGCCGGCGCTGCTCATCGCCGGCGCCGAGTTGCGCATGCTCACCCGCAGCGTGCCGGCCGTGGTGCTGGCGGGTGCGCTGCCGACCGCGCTCGGCGCGCTGCTGGTCTGGGCCGAGTCCGACACGGGGACGGCCGGGGACGGCGCGACGGCCGCGCTGGTCGTGGTGACGCTGATGGCACTCACGGCGTACACGGCGGGCACCACGGCGCTTGCCGCGCGACGCCAGCAGTTCGTGCTCAAACGCCTGCGGCTGTCCGGCGCCCGCGACGGCGCGATCATCGCGGGCGTGCTCGCGCCGGCGATCGTGCTGACGCTGCTTCAGGCGGCGCTGCTGTTCGCCATCGTGGCTGCGGCGGGGGCACCGGCGCCGGCCCGGCCGCTGCCGCCCGTGCTGGCGCTGTTCGCCGGCACCGCGCTGGCGGGCGTGCTCGCGGTCGGCACCGCCGCGTTCACCGCATCCCCCGAGTACGCGCAGTTCACCACCGTGCCGTTCGCGCTCGCCATCGTCGGCGGTGGCTACTGGGTCGCGGTGCGGCCGGCGGGCGACGCCGGCCTCGCCATGCTCGCGCTGCCCGGTGTGCCGGTCGCGCAGCTGACCAGATCCGGCTGGGAGGCCCTGCCGGTGCTGCCCGCCCTGCTGGCGCTGGGCCTGATGCTGGCGCTGGCCGCGCCGCTCGCCCTGCGCCTGTTCGCCTGGCAACCCCGCCGCTGACACCTCAGCGCAGGTCGATCTCGACCCGGCCCGCAACGAGAAGATCCAGCAGGTACGACAGGGAGACGGCCGGCCCCAGCCGGCGCCGGTCGTAGCCGTCCACCAGGTGCTCCCGGGCGACGGCCGAGTCGTGCCAGGCCAGCCGCAGCGGTGTCCGCGCGCCGAAACCGCCGCGCAGGCAGTCGACGAGGGCGTCGAGGTTCCACCCGAAATAGCCACCCGGGAGCGGCTCCATCGGGTCGCTGCCCGCCAAGCCTGTTGATACGTCGTTCGCGGCATGCCCGCGGCGCGCAGAGGGAAAGATGAACTTCCCGGTTCTACACGTACGAAAGACTAGGTAGGTGCGATGAGCGACTGGAACGCCAATGTCATCGACGAGTTCCGAGCCAACGGCGGCAACGTCGGCGGGCCCTTCGCCGGGGCGCCCATGGTGCTGGTGCACCACCGCGGCCGCAAGACCGGACGCGAATTCGTCAGCCCGATGATGTATCTGCCGCACGAATCCGACGACGACGTCATCTACGTTTTCGCCTCGAAGGCAGGCGCGCCGGAGAACCCCGACTGGTATTACAACCTCGTCGCGGCCGGCCAGGCCACCGTCGAACGCGGCACACATACCTACCCGGTACGAGTGCGGGAACTGACCGGCGAGGAACGCGACAGCCGATACGACACGCAGGCCGGCCGCTATCCCGGCTTCGCGGAATACGCGGAGAAGACCGCCGGAATCCGTACCATCCCCGTCCTCGAACTCACCCGCAGTTCCTGACACGTTCCTGACTTCCGCCGGAAAGGCTGACCGCTTCGCCCGGGACCGTCCCGGGCCGAAGCGGGAGGCACCTTCATGGGTAGGAATTTCGTGCTGGCGGTGGCCGCGGCGGCGCTGGCCGCCACGTCGGCGTGCGGTTCGCCGCAGGCGGCGCGGGGCGGCGGGGCGAAGGTCGCGACCCTGGCCAGTCCGGCGGCCGAGCCGTCCGCCTCGGCCGCCGCGCAGCGCCCGCGCGAGCGGCTCGACACCACGCCCGAGGAGTTCGAGGCCATGATGGGCCCGTTCCGCAAATGCCTCAAGGGGCGTGGCTACGACGAACTGGACGCGAAGAAGGCGGCCGACAAGGTGACGTCCGGCACCGAGGCCGGCCCCGGGCAGCAGAAGCTGGATGAGGCGTTCCGGGTCTGCGAGGCGCAGTACTACCCGCTGCCGCCCTGGGAGAAGGACCCGGCCAACCCGGAGGCGCGCGACTTCGCCGTCGCCGTGGTCAAGTGCCTCAAGAAGAAGGGCGTCAAGCTCGTCGAGGTCGGCTCCGACGGCCTCAGCTACTCGCTCGGCGGCGAGCACAACGACTCCCGTTCGATCAGCATGGGAATGGACCTCGCACCCGAATGCGAACGCGAGGTCGCCGCCGCTCGGTGACCCGGCCGATGGCCGCCGCGCTCGGGTTTCTCAGGCGGCGGCCAGGGCCTGCGTCGGGGTCAGGCGGGCCGCGCGTACGCAGGGATAGACGCCCGCGAGCACGCCGATGACGACGGCACCGCCCACCCCGGCGGTCGCCGACCCGGCCGGCACCACCAGCGGCCAGGCCTGCCAGGTCGCGTAGCCGATCGTGACGAGCAGGCCCAGCGCGGTGCCGGCCAGGCCGCCGATCGTGGCGAGCGCCACCGACTCGCAGAGGAACTGGCCCCGGATCTGGCCGCGGGTGGCGCCGAGCGCGCGCCGCAGGCCGATCTCCGAGCGCCGTTCCAGGACCGCGACGACCATCGTGTTGGCCACGCCGATGCCGCCGACGAGCAGCGCCACCGCGGCGAGGGCGAGGAACAGCACCGAGAAGCTGCTCTCGGCGGCCCGCTTGGCGGCCAGCGCGTCAGAGGGCCGGGTGACGACCACCTGACCGGGCCGCTGCGGGAAGATCGTCTCCGCGAGCACGCCGCGCACCGCCTCGAGCTGCGACTCCTCGCACCTGACGTAGAGCACCGTCGGATGGCCGTCGAAGTGCAGCCCGGTGCGCGCCGCCTCCCAGCCGATCAGCACCGAGCGGTCGATGTCCGGCGACAGGGGAGTGGCGGCCAGGATGCCGAGGACGACGAACCGCTGATCGTCGATCATCACCTGCGGCGCGGCCCGGCCGGCGGGCAGGTCGGTGATGCCCAGCCGGGTCGCCGCGACCGAACCCAGCACCACGGCGGGGAACCTCCCGGTCGCCTCGGTCAGCCAGGTGCCGGCCCGGATCCGCGCATTGATCGTGTACGGCAGGTCGAGGCGGCTCGCCAGCACCGTCAGCCCGGAGCCGTCGCGCGGGTCGACGCGGTCGTTTCGGCGTACGAAAGAATGGGTGTTGGCGACCGCGCTGACCGCCGTGACCGGGCCGATCCGCCGGACCATGGCGACCGCCGACTCGGGCAGCGCGGCGGGCGGATCCTGGTCCGGCAACGCCGCCGCCTGCAGGCTGTTGGTGCCCAGGGCGGTGAGCCGGTCGAGCAGCGCGGCCTGGCTGGAGGCCGGGATGCCGGTCACCACGATCATCGTGGCGATGCCGATCGCGATGCCGAGGGCGGACAGGAACGCCCGCCCCGGGCGCGTGCGCAGGCCCAGCAGGCCCAGGCCGAGCAGGTCCCGCGTCGCCAGCCGGACGGGACGCGCGGATCCGGTCATCGCCCGGCCCCCGTCGCGCCGTCGCGCACCAGGCGCCCGTCGCGGATCTCGATCTGCCGCGGCAGCGTGGCCGCGATGTCCCGGTCGTGGGTGATCAGCACGATGGTGGTGCCCTCCTCGTTGAGCCGTTGCAGCAGCCGCAGCACCGCCTGCCCGGTCGCGGTGTCCAGCGCGCCGGTCGGCTCGTCGGCCAGCACCAGCGACGGGCGGTTGACCAGCGCGCGGGCGATCGCGACGCGCTGCCGCTCGCCGCCGGACAGCTGCCGCGGCCGATGACCGGCCCGATGTGCCAGGCCGACCCGGGCCAGGGCGTGCATGGCCCGCTCGCGGCGGTGCCGGCGCGGAACCCCCGCGTAGAGCAGCCCGGTGGCGATGTTGTCGACGGCGCTGAGCCCGTCGGCGAGGTGGAACTGCTGGAACACGAAGCCGATCTCGCGGGCCCGGAGCGCGGACAGGTGCCGGTCCCCGAGCGTCGCGATGTCCTGGCCGGCGATCCGAACGGTGCCCGAGGTGGGGCGGTCCAGCGTGCCGGCGATGGTGAGCAGCGTCGACTTGCCCGATCCGGACGGCCCGACGACGGCGACCATCTCGCCGGCGGCTATGTCGAGGCTGACGCCGGCCAGGGCGGTCACCCCGCCGGGATAGACCATGGCGACATCGCGTACGGAAAGGACGGGTTCCGCCGTCACGACGAGACCACCACGGCGGTGCCCTCGGCGAGGCCGGCGCCGGTGATCTCGACCCAGCCGTCGGCGAACATGCCGGTGCGGACCGCGACCAGGCCGGCCGGCCCCTGCACGGCGTATCCGCCCTCGGTGAGGGCCACCAGCGCCTCGACCGGCGCGGCCAGCACGTCCTTGACGGTCCGGCCCGCGACGTTCACGTCGACGTCGGCGGAATCGAGCCGGGCGATGGTCTTCGGGTCGTCGACCGTCACCGTCACCGTCAGCTTCGGCGGGCCGTCGTCGGTGGCGGCGAGATTCCGGCCGACGGAGACCACCCGGGCGCCGACAGTGCGGTCCTCGGGCAGCCCGACCGTGACCCGGGCGCCGCGCTCGATCGACCCGGCTTCGGCCGGCTCGGCCGCCACGGTGATCACCTTGCGGGTCGAGGTCACCGACATCAGCGGCACGTTCGCCGGCGAGCCCGGCTGCACCTCGACCGAATCCACCCGCACCGCACCGGCGAGCACCTCGACCTCACCCACCGCGATGGCTCCGGTCACCGTCAGCCCGGCGTCGGCCTGCCACCGCCTGATCGCGCCGATCAGGCCGGCGGTGAGCACGCCGTCGCCGCCGCGCACCGGCACCCGCGTCGGCTCGGTCTTCTTCGTACCCGGCTCCGGGCCCGTGGTGACGAATTCGCCGGCCGAGGGCTGACGGCCGATCGAGTAGCCGAGGCGTCTCAGGTTGACCGCGATGATGTGCACGTCGCGGCCCACCAGGTTGCGGCCGGCGATCGGGCGGAACAGCGGCATGTCGCCGTAGAACAGCACGACCGGCTGGTCGTCCGCCCGGTAAAGCTGCCTGCCCCGCTTGATCGTGGCGCCCGGCTGCGGCAGCCACGTCACCGTCGCCTCCCGGTGCCCCGCCACCGGGCGTACCGCCCCGTACCCGATGCTTCCGGACAGTTTCCTGGTGGTGGACAGGTCGCGGCGCTCCAGCCGCGCCGTCGTGACCGCGGCCGTCTCCGGTGGCGCCGCACGGCCGGCCAGGTGCCGGGCCACCACGACGACCGACCCGGCCGCCGCCGCCGCGACCACGACCGCCGCGACCACCCACCGCGCCGTCCGGCGCCGTCGCGGCGGCGCGGTAGCCGCCACGTCAAGATCGGAATTCATACCGAGGAGCGTCGCCGGAGGTCGTTAGGAACCTGTCAGGTATGCCGGAAGGCGTTCTTTACGCGCGCGGGGCGGGCCTATCATCGCCGCCATGTGTGCTCGGGTACTGGTCGCAGACGACGACCCCCGCCAGGCCGAGGTGGTCCGCCGGTACCTGGCCTCGGAGGGTCACGACGTCGTGGTGGTGCACGACGGGCGGGCCGCCCTGGGCGAGGGCCGCCGGCTGCGCCCGGACCTGGTGGTGCTGGACGTGATGATGCCCGGACTGGACGGCCTGCACGTGTGCCGGACGCTGCGGCGGGAGTCGGACGTGCTGATCCTGATGCTGACCGCGCGGACCACCGAGGACGACCTGCTGCTCGGCCTCGAACTCGGGGCCGACGACTACCTGACCAAGCCGTACAGCCCGCGGGAGCTGATGGCGCGCGCCCGCACGCTGCTGCGGCGCGCGTCGCGGGGCGCGCCCGAACCCGCCGGGCCCGGCCCGCGGCGGATCGGGCGGCTCGGCGTCGACCCGCTCACCCACCACGTCAGCGTCGACGGCGAGCCGATCGAGTGCACCCGCGGGGAGTTCGCGATCCTGGCCGCCATGGCGGAACAGCCCGACCGGGTCTTCACCCGGGCGCAACTGCTGCACCACACGCGCGGGATCGACCGCAGCTCCACCGAGCGCACCATCGACGTACACGTCATGAACCTGCGCCGCAAGATCGAGGCCGACCCGCAGCGGCCCACCCAGCTGATCACCGTCTACGGCGTCGGCTACAAGCTCACCACCGGCCCGGCGGGCACCCCGTGACCCGCACCCGGGTGCCGGCCCGGCACAGCCTGGTCACCAAGCTCCTGGCCACCTCCATCCTGATCGCCGTCGCCGCGATCGGCGCGACCGCGTGGCTCGCCACCCGCACCGCCACCCGGGCCATCAGCCAGGAGCGGGGCCGCTCCCTCACCGAGGACAAGGGCGTCTACGACATGCTGGTCGCCTACGCGGCCACCCACCCCGACTGGTCCGGCGCCCCCGACCTGATCCGCACCCGGGCCGCCGAACTGGACCGCCGGATCACCCTGATGACCGAGGACCGGGTCGTCATCGCCGACTCGGCCGCCGGCCCGTCGCTGCGCACCGCCCGGCCCTCCGCCGTGGTGGACCCGCTCAACCTCGACCCCGGCCTCACCGGCGGCACCGACCGCATCGACGGCCGGGCCGTCGGTCCGTACTGGGTTCCACCCGGCGAACGCACCACCCTCCGCAAGGCGGCCGCGGACGAACTCACCTGCCTGCGCAAGCGGGGCCTCGACGGAAAGGTCGTGGAGCGCCCGAGCGGCCGGCCGGCGATCACCCTGACCGTCTCCGACCCCGCCGGCGTCGCCCCGCTGTGCCACCAGGTGCTGGCCACCATGGCCAGCGGGACCGAGCAGAAGGCGCTGCGGTCGCTGGGCCTGCTCGCCACCCGCTGCCTCGGCCTGGAAAACGGCTCGCTCCACGTCCAGGTCCAGTCCGACTACTCGACGTACCTGGCGAAAGGCCCCGTCACCGACGCGGGTTCCATCCTCGAATCCAAGGACGGCCTCCCCGCGCCGCAGACCGCCGAGGGTGCCGCGCGCGTCCGCAGCTGCGTGGAAAAATCGCGAAGGACCCAACTGCAGCCGTACGTCGCACCGCCCGCGCTGCTGTTCGTCACCGACCCGGCCGCCGGCGCCGACCAGACCAGGTTCACCATGTCCGCCGCGAACACCACCCGGATCGCCACGGTCACCGGCGCCGTCCTGCTCGCCACCATCGCCGTCACGATCCTGGTCGGCCGGCGCCTGATCCGCCCGCTCCGCGCCCTTACCGAGGCCGCCGACCTGCACACCCCCGCCCCGGTCTCCACCCGCGACGAGATCGGCCGCCTGGCACAGGCGCTGAACGACTCGGCCGCCCGCCGCGAACAGGCCGAGACCCAGCGCCGCGCCATGGTCAGCGACGTCGCGCACGAACTGCGCACCCCGCTCACCAACATCCGCAGCTGGCTGGAGGCCGCACAGGACGGCCTCGCACCCACCGACGTGCACCTGCTCGGCCTCCTGCACGAGGAGGCGGTCCTGCTGCAGCACGTCATCGACGACCTGACCGACCTCGCCGCCGCGGACGCGGGCACGCTGCGCCTCCACCCGGAGCCGACATACGTACGCGACGTCGTCACCCAGGTCGCCGAGAGCCACCGCGGCACCGCGCACGCGGCCGGCGTGCACCTGGCGATCGAGGTCCGGGACGAGCCGGTCCTGCGGGCCGACCCCGTACGCCTGCGCCAGATGGTCGGCAACCTGGTCTCGAACGGCATCCGGCACACCCCCCGGGGCGGCACGGTCACCATCGGCGCGCACGACACGACCATCACCGTGCGCGACACCGGCACCGGCATCTCCGCCGAGCACGTCGACAAGATCTTCAACCGGTTCTGGCGCGCCGACAGGTCCCGCAGCCGGACCACCGGCGGAAGCGGGCTGGGGCTCGCGATCGCCCGCCAGCTGACCGAGGCGCACGGCGGGACCATCGAGGTGCGGAGCGAGCCGGGCCGGGGCGCACTCTTCACCATCCGCCTACCGGAGGACCAGGTCCCGTCCCGCGAAGCGTGATCTACGGGTCAGAATGACTCGTCCTGGCTCATCGTCCTGGCTTCTCGCCTGGCCGCTTCTCGCCTGGCCGCTTCTCGCCTGGCCGCTTCTCGCCTGGCCGCTCCTCGCTCCCTCGCCGCTCCTCGCTAACGGCGAGCTGATGAACTGAGGGCGAATGGCCCTTTGTCGACGGCATGGACAGGTTAGTCGCAACCTTTTCGGTGAGCATGGCACTGTGAAGGAATTTTCTCGGAGTCCGACAAAGGCTATTGCCGAAATTGTTGGCATGATCAAATATGGCATTTCCGGGCGGGTTGCGGGAGAATTTTTGCATGGGGCAGTTGTCATTGTTCGGCAGGTCGGAATTAGCGGCGATGCGGGACCGGACCGCGAAGCGGAACTATTCTCCCGCCGCTGAAGAATTTCGTCGTGAGCACGAGCGTCATCGCAAATGGGGCCTTCAGCAACGCCACGGCGAGAAGCTTCGCCGCCTACGCATGAGTCGCTCTGCATCCCAGGCAGCGTCCACCCCCGAGAGTGTGCCGGCGTGCCCCAGCCCACCGGCGTCGCCGTCTGCACCGCGAGTGCCCGCCGGACCCGCTTCACCCCCTGCGTCGCGCGTTCCCGCCGCGCCGCGCGTGCCTGCCGCGCTGCATGTGCCCACCGCGCCTGCGTCGCGGTTGGTATCGCGAGTGTCGGCCGCACCGTCGTCGCCGACTCCGCCGGTGTCGCCCGCCGCGCGTGCCCGCCGCGCCGCATGTGCCCACCGCGCCTGCGTCGCGGTCGGTATCGCGAGTGTCGGCCGCACCGCCGTCGCCGACCCCGTCCGCGTCGCCCGCTGCACCGCGCGTGCCCTCCGCATCGCGGCCCTGCCTCGCACCGCGGCCGGCCGCGCCGCCGCAGCGAGCGG
>NZ_JBEZXZ010000187.1:0-17678 GCF_040638275.1 Actinoplanes sp. NPDC026623
CCGCCGTGCCCGCGGTGCCGGCGGTACCGGCCGCCGCCCGGCCCCCGGCACGGCAGCGCGGCCGCGAACGGGTCATCTGGTGGGGCCCGCCGCCGATCTTCATTCCGGCGGCCCGGACACCCGCGGCCCTGGCGCCTCCCCCGGTACGCGAGCTCGCCTGGAGCCCGCCCGCCACGCAACCACCCTGGGCGGAACCGCGGCGACCCGACGCGGACCAGGACGAGGTCCCGGTGCACTCGCTCGTGATGCCGCGCCGGCCCGCCCCCGAAGCACCCGCCCCGCCGGCTCCGGCCCCGGCCAGGAAACCGCGGGCACCGCTCCCGCCCTGGCACGACCTCTGATCCGGCGAGCCGGTGGCACCCGGCGTGCGCGGTGACGCTCGTCATGGGGAAGGGGAAACGACACCTTCGGACACGCGCAGGGCGATCGGGTCCTGCAGGCCGTCGCCCTCGCCCTGCGCACCGTCGTCGGCGAGGATGGCCTCGCGGCCCGCCTCGGCGGTGACGAGTTCGTCGTGCTGCGGCGCGCGGACCGGCGTGCCGCCGTCGGCGTGGCCGACGGGCTGCGTGCGGTCCTCGCCGCCCGGACCGACCTGCCCGGCGGCCCGCCCGGCCTGAGCATCGGCATCGCGGTGCTGCCGGGCGACGCCCAGGACGTCGATGCTCTGGTGGCGGCCTCGGACGCCGCGCTCTACGAGGCGAAGGCGTCGGGTCGCGGCCGGGTGGCCAAGGCCGGACCGCTGACGAACGTCGAGCTGGGCGGCACATCGACGAGGACCCCGCAGCCCATGGCGGCTCCCCGGTGCGGCGTGGCCGGCTAGGTCCGCCGCGAGGACGGGCACCTGCCGCACCGACCGGCCGCCGGTGGGCCGCACGGCGAAGCGCGACAGGCGCCCTCGACCGCCCAATGGGGATGCGGGCCTCACCGGCGAACCGTCACGGCGATTCCGCCGCAGGTCGGACCAGGTAGTAGAAGTTCGATCCGTGCAGACCGCACCGACCGCTGATCATCCGATCGGGAGGGCACTTACGCCCCATCGACAGCATCACCGGCAAGGTCCACCGTGTGGCGATGACCACGCCCACCGCAGTATGGCAACAACCACCCGACGACGGCCGCCGCAAACGGCGACGCACCAACACCATCCTGCTGTCCGTGCTCGGCGTGCTCAGCCTCTGCTGCTGCGGCGGCGTCGCAGTCGCCGTCATCCCCGGCGGCGACGACAAACCCGATACCGCCGTCACCAGACCGGCGACCCCACCGGCCGCGCCTCTGCTCGCCACCGTCACCCCGGCGGCGGAGAAGACGGAACAACCCGCCGTCACGACGGCGGCGGTGAAACCCACGACGACGAGGCCGTCGCCGAAGCCGACCACGGTCAAACCCAAGCCGACCAGGAGCAAGCCGAAACCGAAGCCGAAACCGACGGCGGACCCGGCCCGGGCCGGGGTGCATCCCGGCGCATTCTGCAGCCCCGAGGGGGCACGCGGGCGGACCGTCAAAGGCACCCCGATGCGGTGCACCCGCAAGCCGGGCGAGGAACGGGCTCGGTGGCGGGCAGCCTGACCCGCCGAGCCGGTGCAGGGGGGCGGGCCCGGCCGAAGCCGGGCCGCCGCCGTTCACACCCGGGACAGCGCCCGGTCGCTCACCACACACTGCATGCCGAACTGCCGCGCCCGGCGCATCGCGAAGTCCGTCAGCCCCGGCGTGTCCGCGTAGTCCAGCGCGTACAGGTCCAGCTCGAGCTGCAGGAGCTGCTCCGCGACCTGCGCGTGGAACTCCAGCACGTCCGGCGGCCACGGCGCGTAGCCCTCGTCCGTCCAGCGGGCCGAGAACGACTCGAACACCACGCCGTCGACCAGCTCGGCGAGCTGCGGCAGCATGCCGAAGCCCCGGTTCGCCAGCAGGTAACCCGGCTTGGCCTCGGTGCGGATCGCCGCGACCAGGGTCAGCAGGTGCGGAATGTCCTCCGGCCAGGTCAGCTCGACATTCAGGGTGTCCATGAACAGCCCGGCGAACCCGGCCGCCATCGCGTCCTTGGCCTGGCCGACCACGTGCTCCACCCACAGCGGGTGGCCCACCTCGACGAACGCGCCACCCCAGTCCGGGTTGCGCTCCTTGCGCTGCCACGGCGCCGGCGGACCCTGATCCTCCGACAGGGTCAGGTAGCCGAGGGTCTGCACGCCCCGCTCGGCGAGCAGGGCCAGGTCCTGCGGGGTGTAGAAGTCCGGCTGCAGGACGACCCGCGGGTACGTCGACAGCTCCTCCAGGTGACCGTCGCCGTAGTAGAAGCAGATCGGTGGTCGGGTCATGACGGCCATCCGTTCTCGCGGTACCAGGCATAGGTGGTCCGGACGCCCTCCTCGAGCGGCACGGCCGGCTCGTAGCCGGTGAGTTCACGCAGCCTGGACAGGTCGGGGCAGCGGCGCGGCACCGAGCCGGCGGGCGCGGCCAGGGGTTCGACGACCGGGCTCACGTCGGCGAGCCGGAGCACCAGCTTGGCGAGGTCGCCGATGTTGGTCTCGTCGCGGTCGTTGCCGATGTGGACGATCTGCCCGGCGGCGCCCGGCTGCGCCATCAGCCGCAGCATCGCCTCGACCGCGTCGTCGACGTGGCAGAAGGCCCGGAACTGGTCCGCGCCCGGCACCCGGAACGGGTCGTCGCCGCGCAGCGCGCGCAGGGACATCTCCGGGATGACGTGGTCGGCGCCCATGCGCGGACCGTACACGTTGTGGAAGCGGCCGACGACGGCGTCGAAGCCCTTGGCGCGGGCGGTGTGCAGGAACGCCGCCTCGCCGAGCAGCTTGCTGACGGCGTACGCGAATCGGGGTGCGGTGATGTCGGAGATCATCACCGGGATGTCCTCCGGTGTCGGCACCGCGACGACGCCGGCCTCGACGCCGCCCGCGTAGACCTCGCTGGTCGAGGCGAAGAAGACCCGCTCGCCGGGCGCCACCCAGTCGAGCAGGTGCATCGCCGAGAGGGTGTTGACCCGGACGACCCGGGCCGGGTCGGCCTCCACGTTGCGGACGCCGACGACGGCCGCGAGCAGATAGATCTGGTCCCAGCCGTGCGGCAGCGCGGCGAACGTCGCCGGATCGGTCAGATCACCGGAGATCACCTGTACGGCCGGATCGGCGCGCAGGGCGGACAGGTCGCGATCGTCGCGGCCCCGGGAGAAGTCGTCCACGATGGTGACGTCGTGGCCCTCGGCCACCAGCCGGCGGGCCAGGTGCAGGCCGATGAAGCCGGCACCGCCGAGCAGCAGCGCCCTCATGCGGTCACCCCCGGCATGCTCTCGCGGCCCTCGCTGCGCTCGGTGCACTCGATCATGCGGTCACCCCGGCGTCGAGGCGGGGCAGGTAGCCCAGGCCCGCGTAGCGGATGCCGGCCGCGGTGACCGCGGCGGCGTCCAGCACCCGCCACGAGTCGTAGATGAAGGCGGGGCGGGACTCGCCGAGGATGTCCGGGATGCGGATCGCCCGGTAGTCGGGGTGGTCGTTGATGACCAGCACCGCGTCGGCCTCGGAGAAGGCCTTGTCGAGGCTGACCGGGTCGCCGCCGTACTGGCGGATGACGTCGTCGGTGACCATCGGGTCGTGGCCGGTGACGGTGATGCCCGCCGCGGAGAACGCCGGCATCATGCTGGCGATCGGGGTTCCGCGCATGTCGTCGGTGGGCGGCCACCCCTTGTACGCCCAGCCGAGCACCGCCAGCCGCGCACCCCGGGTCTCGCCGCGGGCCTCGCGGAGCATCCCGACGACGGTCTCGGCGACGTGCACCGGCATGAACTCGTTGAGCTCGCGGGCCCGCCCGACCAGGAACGGCTCCCGCCCGTGCGCGCTGTCGATCATGATGTAGGGGTCCTTGGAGAGGCACCCGCCACCGACGTAGCCGGGCTTGGACAGGTCGGGACGCGGGTAGTCCGCGTTCGCCGCGCGGATCACCTCGAGCGGGTCGAGCCCGTGCCGCTCGGCGATCAGCGCGATCTCGTTGCCGAACGAGTAGATCAGGTCGGTGTGGCAGTTGTTGGAGAGCTTGACCAGCTCGGCGGTCTCCAGGTCGGAGACCTCCACGATGGTGCGCGCCAGGCCGCTGAAGAACTCCACCCCGGCGCGCAGGCTGGCCTCGTCCAGCCCGCCGATCACCTGCGGCAGCTCGACGAGCTCGCGCAGCGCCTGGCCCTGGATGGTCCGCTCGGGGGCCATCACCAGCTTGACGTCGTCGCCCCAGGCCGCGCGCAGCTCCGGCAGGACCACCTGCCGGCTCGTGCCGACCGGCACGGTGCTGCGGACCACGACGAGGGTGCCGGGCCGGCAGCGGGCCGCGACGCTGCGGGCGGCGGCCGCCAGGTTGGCCAGGTTGGGCCGGCGGGTGTTGTCGTCGACCGGCGTCGACACGCTGATCACGGCCACCTCGACGGTGTCCGGCGGCAGCTCGGTGCCGACGTGGATGCGGGTGCCGATGTGCGCGGCGAAGACCTCCTCGACGCCGGGCTCGAAGATGTGCGACCGGCCGTGCGACAGCGTCTCCAGAACGCCGGGTGACACGTCGGAGCCGTGTACGACGAAGTCCTTGGTGGCCAGCGCGGCGGTGAGCGTCAAGCCCACATAGCCGAGGCCGACTACCCCGATCGTCTTGGGCATGGTGCCTGTTTCCTTCCGTTGACGTGCTGCGGGTCCCGCCGCTCAGGTGCAGGGCGGGGTGAGACGGTCGAGTTCCAGCACGGTGACCGTGCCGGCGAAGCGCTCGTTGCGGTAACGGCCGCAGGCCGAGCGGATGTCTGCGGGCCGGGTGGCGTAGTCGACGCTGAGCACGAACTTGCCCGCGTCGCGCAGCGCCCGGGTGTCGGCGAGGTTCTCGGTGCAGAAGTCCTCGGTGCACGGCTCGTCGGTGGCCCGGTAGAACAGCTCCTCCATCGCGATGCCGTCGATCGCCCTGGTGTAGCCGCCGAAGCGGCGCAGCTCCGGCGAGTTCTGCGGCACGATGAGGAACCCCGGCCTGCGGGCCTTGGCGTACGCGCTGATCCGCGCGATGAGCGCGGCCATCGCGGCGCCCAGCGCCTCGCGGTCGCGGCCCCGCGCGTATGCCGGATCGATCTCCTCGTAGGCGAGCGGGGTGTCGAGGTAGACCCCGTCGAACCCGGCCTTCAGGGCCTGGTCGACGCGGCCCCGGATCACCCGCTCCCACCAGCGCTCGTCCCAGTAGCGCACGAAGTACTCGCCCGGCCAGTCGTCCCATTCGTTGGCGATCAGGTCGCCCGCGTCGCGGCGCAGCGCCGGGTACTCGGGGCGGAACTCCTCGATGCTGCCGATCTCGAAGTACGCGAGCACCCGCTTGCCGCTGCCGCGGACCTTGCGGATCTCGTCGGCGCGGAAGTAGTCGGCGTGTGCGTCGCGGGCCAGGTCGACGACGGCGAGCTGGTAGGGCCCGGCGGCGATCTGATCGAGCCGGCCCCCGGCGTACCCCTGCAGCTGGTATGCCCAGCTCGAGATCCGGACCGGCGCCGCCGGCCCGGAGGAGCGCGGCAGCGTGCCGGCGGACGCCGCCGGTGCCGAGGGCGGCGGGCCGGAGGCGGGCGGCGCGGTGACCGGCGGCGCGGGCGCCGGCGGCGTCACGGAGCCGGCCGTCGGTGCGCGACCGGGGCCGGCGCAGGTCGCCAGGACCACGCCGACCACCAGCGCCACCACCGCGATCAGCCCCACGAGGACCGCCCCGCGTCGCCCGAACATCATCCGGCCTCACCCGCAGCCCAGATGTCCTTGATCGTGGTGGCCAGGTCCCGGCTCGGCGCCCAGCCCAGGTGCTCACGGGCCCGGGAGACGTCGGCCTGGATCCAGTCCACCGCGGCGGATCGCCGCGGCCCGGCGCCCCGCTCGTGGACGTCGCCGCGATAGCCGGCGGCCTCGGCGAGCAACCGCACCGCCGTGCGCGAGCGCACGGCGCGGCCGCTGCCGACGTTGAAGACCCGGTGGCTCAGCCGCGGCCGGCGCAGCACCGCCGGGACGATCTCCGCGAGGTCGCGGACGTCGACGAAGTCCCGGTACGCCGACAGCGGCCCCATGGTGATCTCGCCCGCCCCCGTGTCCAGCGCCGCGCGGATCCGGCCGGCGGCGCGGCCCAGCATGTTCTCGTCCGACATCCCCGGGCCGATCGGGTTGAACACCCGCAGCGACACGGTGTCGGCCAGCCCGTTCTCCCCGGCGAGCTGGAACAGCCGGGTGCCGGCCAGGTGGCTGACCCCGTACGCGGCGACCGGCGTGGCCGGGTCCTCCTCGGTGACGGCATGCCCGTCGGCGACGATCCCGTACTCCCCCGCGGAGCCGAGTCGCACCAGCCGCACGCCGGGCCGGACCGCGGCCACCGCCTCCAGCAGCGTGGTCGCGACCAGGGTGTTGCCCCGGATCAGCTCCGAGTCGGTGCCGCCGAGGCGGCCGACGCAGCAGACGATCGCGGTGGGCTCGTGGTCGCGGATGAGCTGGACCAGGCCCCGGTGGTCGCCGTCGATCAGGTCGTGGTCGCGCCGGCCGGGGCAGATCACCGCGTCGACCCCGGGATCCGCCTCCAGCGCGGCGCGCACGTGCCCGCCGATGAATCCGGAGGCCCCGAACAGGAGGACCCGCCGACTCACACGGGTTCCCTGGAGCGCTGGGGCAGCAGGATCGGCAGCAGGCTGGCGCAGGTGCGGTTGGCCTCGTCGTAGTCCTCGGGCCGGCCGATGTCGAGCCAGAAGCCGTCGAACGGGTAGGTCGCCGGGTGGTCGCCGCGGTCGAGCAGGTCCAGCACCAGTTGGTCGAAGCCGAACGGCAGACCGGGCGGGTAGGGCGCGAGCGCCCTGCGGGACATGCCGTAGACGCCCATGCTGACCGGGTAGCTGAGCACGGGCTTCTCGCGGAAGCCGACGATGCGGCCCCCCTCGACGTCGAGGACGCCGAAGTCGATCCGGTGCTCCTGCGCGGCCGTGGCCACCGTCAGCGCGCCGCCGCCGAGCGTGTGCGCGGTGAGCAGGTCGGCGTAGTTGAGGTCGGTCAGGATGTCGCCGTTCATGACGAGGAACTCGTCGGGCAGCGTGTTCTTGAGCCCGAACAGCGGGCCGATCGTCGACAGCGGCACGTTCTCCTCGACGTAGTCGATGCGCAGCCCCCAGCGGGCGCCGTCGCCGACGAACGCGCGGATCAGCGGACCGAGGTGATTGATCGCCAGCGTCACGGACGTGAAACCGAACGACGCGAGCTGATCGAGCACGATCTGCAGGATCGAATGGTTGTCACCGATCGGCATCAGCGGCTTGGGCAACGCCGTTGTGTACGGCCGCAGCCGGACGCCTTTGCCGCCGGCAAGGATCACTGCGTGCATCGCTGACCTGCCTCCCAGGTTCGGAACTACCGGTAGTGGACGGCCTGGCCGAGGATCGGGACCAGGCCGAGCACGAAGAGCGCCTGGAGCAGCAGCACGCTGCCCAGGTAGAGCGAGGTGTCCACCAGCGCGGACCCGGACATGCCCAGCAGCGGCGCGGCGCCGAGCAGCGCGCCGCCGCCCACGTGCACGAGGATCGCGGCCACCATCGACCAGCAGAGCCAGCCGTAGCGGTCGCGGCCGGCCAGCAGGAACGCCAGCAGGTAGGCGCCGCCGAGCGCGACGTGCGCCGCGGTCATCACGATCCCGGCGGCCGACACCAGGCCCAGGTAGTAGAGCCCGGCGAGCATCGCCGCGGCCGGCACGGCGGGGGCGAGCAGGCAGACCGCCGTCTCGCGGGCCAGCAGCCGCCAGACCCCGCGGACGAACACCCGGGGCCGCTCGACCCGGCGCACCAGGGCGACGGCCTGCGGCCGGAACCGTTCGGCCCGCCACTCGATCACGCCCATCGTCAGGATCAGCGGGGCGGCGGCGATCGCCACGTCGAGCCTGCCGAGCAGGTACGGCGCCTCGGCGTGCAGCAGCAGCACCGCCGAGCACAGCCCGTACGCGCCGACCCGGAACAGGGCCGGCACCTCCGGTCGCAGGGCGGCCCGCAGCGGGGGTTCGGCCGTGGCCGCGGCGCGGTCGCGGCGGACGGCGATGACCACCGCGAGCAGGAACGCGGCCAGCACGCACCCGGCCGCCACCGCGGCGGACCAGGGCCGCAGCCCCGAGCCGAGGATCAGATAGGCCGCGCCGATCAGGAAGGCCGGCGTCATGACCAGCGCCAGCCACAGCTCGCGGCGGTAGAAGACCATGACCGTGCTGGTGAGCTGGTAGGCGACCTGGCAGGTGATCATCGCGACGAGCGCGATCCCCCCGCCGGTGAGCCGGACCAGCCCGGCCCCGGTGACCGCGCCGACGACCGGGACGGTCAGGGTGGCGACGATCAGGATCCGGCCGGCGGCGCGCGGCCGGCCGAAACCCAGCATCCGGTACGCCGCGTGCGAGGCGACGCCGGCGTAGACCCAGCCGAGGACGCCCGCGAAGACCAGGCCGAGCACCAGCGAGCGCCGCCCGACGATCGCCAGCACGGCCGGGAACGCGGTGCAGGGCAGCACGTAGAGCGGGCCGTGGCTGATCAGCCGCAGGCTTTCGCGGTAGGACCGGCCGTCGCGGGCCGCCGCGTCGCGGGGCATCGGCAGCCGCGGGCCGAGGCGGCGGAACACCTCGGTGGCCAGGGCGAAGACGTCGTGGTAGCCGTACTCGACGCGGGCGCCGCGGTCGGTGAGGCCGTCGGCCTCGAGCGCGGCGGCCACGTGCAGCGAGTCGACGGCCTTGCCCAGCATCGGGCGCACCCGGTCGACCAGGTCGTCCAGCGGATCGGTGGAGATCCTGGGCAGCAGGACGGTGTGCTCCCCCGGCCCGGTGTCGTGGGTGGTGGGCTCGGCCGTCATGCTCGGGCCGCGCCGGTTGCCGCCTGCGTCCAGGCCGCTCTCGAGGCCGCTCTCGAGGCCGCTGTCCAGGCTCACCGCGCCTCACCGTCCAGTTGCAACTGCAATGCCTCTTCGCGCTGGTTGGGGATGGTGGCGCGGCCCTGCGCCTGGCCGCGCAGGTGCCGCGGCGGGGTGGCGGGCCGGATCGGCGTGACGAGCGACTCGTAGACGTTGCGGTACATCTTCAGCGAGCGCCGCAGGGTGAAGTGCTCGAGCACCCGGGCCCGGGCCATGATGCCGAGCCGGTGCCGGAGCTCGTTGTCGCGCAGCAGCTTGACGCACGCCTCGGCCACGGCGGCGTAGTCGCGGGGCGGCACCACGATGCCGGTGTCGCCGACGGCCTCGGCCACCCCGCCGACGTTGGTGCACACGGTCGGGCGCCCGCAGGCCATCGCCTCGACGACCGTGTAGGGGAACCCCTCGGAGATGCTGGTCAGCGCGACGATGCTGCCGGCGTGGTAGGCGTCGACGGCGTTGCCGACCCGGCCCTCCATGACGGCGGCGCCGGTGAGGCCGAGCTCGCCGATCAGCCGCTCGCAGCTCTCGAAGTAGATCCGGTTGACCGGCGGCGTGCCGCCGAAGATGCGCAGGCGCGCCTCGGGAATCTCGGCGCGGACCAGCGCGAACGCGCGGATCAGGGTGTGCAGGTCCTTGAGCGGGTCGATCCGGCCCATGTAGGAGATCGTCGGCAGCGGCGGCTCGGACGTGGCCGCCGGGAACTCCGCCGGCTCGACGCCGTTGTACATCGTCCACATGCGGTCCGGGTCGGCGCCGTTGTGCAGCTGCCAGCGCCGGTTGTACATCGAGTGCGGCGCGAGCACGTCGGTGATCAGGTACGCGGCGCCGGCCAGCGACCGAAAGAAGCTGAGCACCAGCACCCGGACCGGATGCGACGCGTCGTCGTGCAGATTGGCGATGTAGCGCTCGCGCAGGTAGATGCCGTGCTCCGACATGACCAGCGGGGTGCCGTGCGTCCACTTCGAGGTCATGCCGACGAGCGTGGCGAGGCCGTTCATCGAGGCGTGCACGATGTCGGCCTTGACCGGTGCCGCGCTCAGCGGCCGCAGCATGTGCTCGATGAGCCAGGCCGCCTCGACCGCGTCGGCGACCGTCGGCGCCGGCCCGATCTCGTCGACGCGCAGGTCCCGCCAGGCGTCGAGCAGCATCGTCAGCGCCTGGTTGGACAGCAGCGCCGCGCTCAGGTCGCCGCCGTCGTTGGCGTACTCGAACAGGCCGCGCAGGGCGAGCAGGAACATGCTGCGGCTGACCGCGCTCTGGTCGGAGCGGGTGGCCTCCATGGGTGTCACGAGTGCCCGGACGAAGACCTCGTAGGACTCGGTGAACGACGCGCCGGGCCGGCGGCCCGGCCCGCGCCGGGGTGCGCGGCCGGGCGGCCGCGCACCCCAGAGCGGGATCGAGTGAACCTTGTCGAGGTTGGTCGGGGCCGGGAAGACCGACTGCTCGGCGCCGTCGACGGTGAGCGCGACGACGTCCCAGCGGTAGTCGGGCATGCCCTTGATGAGCTGCTCGCACCAGATGCTGACACCACCCATCGCGTACGGGTAGGTGCCCTCCGACACCAGCGTGATCTTCACCGGGTCCCCCTCTACCGGGTTGTGCTTGTCACAGGCGCGGGACCGCGGTGACCGTTACGGCCGTGTTCGCCACCAGGGCGATCGGGGTCGTGACATCGGTGCCGTAGGTGCTGGAGCCGGCGGCCTGCACGCCGCTGATCTGCACGGTTCCGGCGGCCGGAGAGGCGACCGTCACCGTGCCGGCCGACCGGTCGTAGACGGGGTCCACGCCGGCGTCGAGCTGCGCGAAGTGCGCGGTCCGGGTCTTCGTGTACGCCGCCAGGGTCGGCCAGTCCTGGTTGAGCAGCGGAACCGAGTAGAACGCCTCGTACTTGGCCATCACGGCGTCGACCCAGTCGGTCAGCAGCGTCTTGCCCGCGCCGTAGTCACGGGTGTTGGCGATGTGGAACGTGTGGGTGTAGATCGCACCGGACGACACGTGCCCGAGGGCGACCCCGGCCTCGTAGTCGATGATCTGCGCGTAGGTCAGGTTCTGCGGCCAGTACGGGAAGCGCCCGTTCGGTCCGTAGAAGGAGTTGTAGAAGGCCGTCTCCTCCTGCTGCGTGGTGCAGAAGTAGGCGATGTTGGTCGGCCAGTCCGGCACCACCGAGATGGTCGGTTCCATCGGGTGCACCTTGGCGGCGTTGAGGTGCGCCGGCACGTGGCTGGCGAACGACATGTTGCCGTGCAGGTACTGCACGCCCAGGTCCTTGGCGGCCCGCAGCAGCTCCGGGTTGGAGCCGGTGAGGCCGTGGTCGACCGGCGGACTGGTGTCGTCGTTCGGGTTCGGGTTGTAGACGCCGAGGCCCGAGTACTCCGGGGTCTTCAGCACGCTGTCCGGCGTGCTCAGGCCGATCGAGCTGCCCGCGATCCGGTTGTCGTTGATCTCCTGGTACGACGTGGCGTAGCTCGTGTTGTTGAGCTCCGGGTGGTTCAGGGTGTGGTTGAGCCACCGGAAGTTCGACTTGAGGCACTTGGTCGTCGCGGTCAGCTCGGTGGGGCCGCCGTTCGGGGCGCAGGCGCTGCCCGCGAACGGGTCGATGTCGGCGCCGTTGAACGCCAGGTTGAGCTTGAAGCCGGAGGCCAGCGGGTGTGCCGCGCGCAGCGCGACCTGCTGGTTGTCGACGTTGACCATGTCGTGGCCGCTGACCTGCCAGCCGGGCGAGTACTCGACGTGGCCGTCCGGGTAGTAGTGGTCCGAGGTGTTGAACCAGTCGTCGACGTCGACGTTCAGGTGGTGCCGCTGCTCGCCGAGGAACATGCCCTTGGTCGCCCACCGGACCATGCCGTAGACCAGCAGGTCGGAGTGCGTCAGGTACTGGTTCGAGGTGAACGTCAGCGCCAGCCGTTCCCGGCCGTCGGTGGAGGTGGTCCGCACGCCCAGCACGTCCGAGCCCTGGGTGATGGTCGCCTCGGCGCCACAGCCCGGGGTGATCGCGGTGCGGTAGACGTAGGACTGCACCAGCGGGATCTGGGCGGTGGGCTTCAGGTAGTCGAACACGCCGGCGCCGGTCGCGGTGAGCGACAGGTTGATCGGGGTGCTGCCCACGCCGGTCTCACCGTTGGAGGTGAGGCAGTAGTTCTCGGGCCAGGTGCCGTAGCTGGTGTACAGGGCGGCCTGGCGGACGCCGAAGTTGCGTTCGTAGGCCCAGAGGATGTTCCACTCCGCCGGATCGAGGCCGGTGAGGTAGCTGCCTCCGGACTCGTAGACCTGCATGCTGTTGGTGAGCAGGATCGCGTTGTAGCGGCCGACGCCGTCGGGGCGCACGAGCGTGCTCGTGGTGATCGTCGTGTTCGCGTCGTAGAGGACGTCGTAGGCGGCGCCCACGCGGTCCAATGTGGTCTTCCAGGTGGCGACGCCGAAGTCGTTGGCGTCGGTGCCGATGACCAGGGCGCGCAGCGCGACCTGGTCGTTGAGCCCGGCGGCGGCGACTCCCGCGGCCGCCGTGGCGCCGACCGACTTGGTCGGCTTGATGACCTTGACGCTGCCGGTGCGCCTGGGCAGCGGGCCGGGACGCGCCTCGGTGGGGCGCGCGACCTGCGCCAGGCCGGGAACGTTCGGGGGCTGCACGACGGGTCGTGCGAGTGCACCGGTCGCCTGCGCGCCGGCCGGGCTCGAGGCCCCCAGCAGCACCGTCGCGACCGCGGTCGCGACGAGGGTGAAGCGCGTCGATCTGCGACGACGAGCGGGAAGATTGGGGACGACCATCCAGGACCTCCAGAGCGGGGAAGGATCACAACTGGTATCGATTCGGAATTTGGACACAGTGGGATCCCCGAAGGTGGCCGATGATGAAGCCACGATGGACGGTAGCAATCATTGCGAGCACATTCGATGTCCCGGAACCGACCCGATTCAGCCGTTGACCCGTCCACGATGGAGTGCTAGGAACGTCGATTTCTCGACACTGTTTTTACGTCCGTCTATATTCGTCACTCATGTGTCAAACCCTTACTGACATGGGTTTTTCCTTAAGTGATCTTAATGAGGACGTAATAAACCAGACACGGGCCGGGAACGTCACGCGGCGCAGTGGATCACGCCGATCGGCCGCCCGTAGATCATCTTCACCGGCTGGATGATCAACTAAGAGTGATCGGCAACCGAGAGTTCATGGTTTTCGCGGTCGATCGGGCCATGCACCCATCCCCCGTTGGGACAGGCTTTTCCAGGCGCCCCCGATAGCGCGCCCGCCGCCTTTGAACGACCGTTCGGCCGAGACGGGCAAAATGGACCGCGGATAACGTCAGACCGTTGTGGACTGATCATTTCCCGCCAATTGGAAATCGGCCGGGAACCGCGAATGACTCCCGCGCGGGCGGCGCCCGCGCCCGGTCACAACGCGCCCGCGGACTCCACCGTTCTGAGCTGACCCACCGCGCTCTCGGCGTAGAAGTCCGCCGCCGAATCCAGCGCCTTGCTCATCGTGGACGCGTACCGGGCGGCCACAGCGACGCTGTCCGCGGCCAGCGCCCGGCGATCGCCGGCGTCGATGGTGCAGCCGGCGCGCAACAGGTCCCGGATCCGCTGAAACGTCGCCAGATGCTCGTCGACCGCGGCCAGCACGTAGACCGACAGATCAACATCGGGCGTCGGGGCGTAGCTGACCTTGATCATCAATGGCTCCTGTGCGTACGGCGTCACGATCCCGGGCGTCTGGAACCACCCGTGACGTTCATGATCGGGCATAACCGTCATCCTCGGCAGGCAAATCACGATTGTCGCCGCCGCGGCCGGACGCCGCTACTCCGGCGCCACCGCGCTGACCAGCCCGCTGCGGTACGCGACCACCACCGCCTGCACCCGGTCGCGGAGCCCGAGCTTGGCGAGGATCCGGGCGACGTGCGTCTTGACGGTCGCCTCCGACAGGTGCAGGCGCCCGGCGAGCTCGGCGTTGCTCAGGCCCTGTGCCAGCAGGCGCAGCACCTCGAGCTCGCGCGGGGTCAGCGTGGACAGGTCGCCGTGCACCGCCGGCGCGCTGTCGCGGCGGGCGAACCGCTCGACGAGGCGCCGGGTGATGGCCGGCGCCAGCAGCGCGTCGCCGGAGCGGACCAGCCGGACCGCGGCGACCAGGTGCTCGGGCGTGACGTCCTTGAGCAGGAAGCCGCTGGCCCCGGCGGTCAGCGCCGCGTAGACGTAGTGGTCGAGGTCGAACGTCGTCAGCATGATCACCCGCGGCCCGGTTCCGGCGTCGGCGAGGATGCGCCTCGTCGCCTCCAGCCCGTCCAGCTCCGGCATCCGGATGTCCATCAGCACCACGTCGGGCCGGGTGCGGCGGACCGCGGCGACGGCCTCCGCGCCGTTGGCCGCCTCGCCGACCACGTCGATGCCGTCCGCGGTCAGGATCATCCGGAAGCCGGCGCGCACGAGCGCCTGGTCGTCGGCGAGGACGACCCGCAGCGGCACCGTCACGGCGCCTCCAGCGGGATCTGCGCGTCGACCCGGTAGCCGCCGCCGAGGCGCCGCCCGGCCCGCAGGGTGCCGCCGTAGACGGCGAGGCGTTCCCGCAGGCCGATGAGCCCGCGCCCGGCGCCCGCGGCGGCCGGCGTGCGCGGCTCGCCACCGGTGTCGGTGACCAGCACCCGCAGCCGGTCGGTGCCGTACTCGACGGCCACCGTCGCGGACGCGCCCACCGCGTGCTTGACGGTGTTGGTCAGCGCCTCCTGCACCACCCGGTAGGCGGCCAGCTCGACCCCGGACGGCACCGGGCGCGGCGGGCCCGACCTGGTCAGCTCGACCGGCAACCCGCTGTCGCGGACCCGGTCGACAAGCGCGTCCAGCCGGTCCAGGCCCGGCTGGGGCGTGAGCTCCGCCGCGCCCGCCGGGTCCGGGCCGCCCGAGTCCATCGTCAGCAGGCCCATGACGTGGCGCAGCTCGGCCATCGCCGCCCGGCCGCCGGCCTCGACCGCGAGGAGCGCCTCGCGGGCCTGGCCCGGCTCCGCGTCCATGACCTTGCGGGCGGCGCCGGCCTGGATGACCATCACGCTGACGTTGTGGGTCACCACGTCGTGCAGCTCGCGGGCGATCCGGGCGCGCTCGTGCTCGGTGGCGCGGCGCAGCGCCTCGTCCTGCTCGCGTTCCAGCGCGAAAAGCCGTTCGCGGCCCTCGTCGGCGTGGCGCTTCCACCGGCGGAGCCCGTCGGCCGCCACCGCGATCGGGATCATGATCAGGAACGGTACGGAGTCGGCCGAGACGGTCGGCACCGCCTCCTCCTGCAGCTGGGTGTAGATCAGCGCCGCCACCGGAAGGCTCGCCATCGCCGGCACCCGGTAGGGGCTGTGCACCGCCGCCGTGAAGGCGGCGATGACGCAGGCGTAGAAGGAGAGCCGCAGCGCGGCGTGGTAGTCGGCCACCAGGGGCGCCATGGCCAGCACCACCCAGAGCACCGCGAGCGGGTACCGGCGGCGGAACACCAGCGGCACCACCACCAGCAGCATCACGAAGCCCCAGCCGGTCTGATGCTGCTCGATCGGCAGGAACAGCTCCCGCGCCACCTCGGGCGGCAGCGGCTCGGGCGGGATCGCCGGGTCGCGCACCTGCACCGGAAAGTGCTCGACGCCGGGCGCGTCGCCGCCGCCGACCGCGATCGCGGTCAGGGCCAGGGACAGCGCCAGGATCGCGTCGAACGCCTGGCCGCGCCACGAGAGCGGCGGCAGCGTGCCGGACGGGCGCAGCAGCAGCGCGGCCCGGGCCCGCAGCCGGTCGGCCACCGTCGCGTTCGTCACCGGCCCATTGTCGCCGCATCCCCGGGCCGGCGGCATCGGCCCCGGGACCGTCCGGGATACCTCGCTCGCCTACCTCTCAGGGATGACACCCGCCCGGCTCATCACCGTGCGGTACCGAAGATGCCTCCGGCGGCCGACGCGTCCGAATCGGGAACGGCCCTAGCGTCAGGGCCGCCGAAACGGACGAACCCGAGGAGAACGCCATGGCTGTGCCCGTGATCGAGCTGCACGACGTGAGCCGGCGGTACGACGAGGGGCCACCGGCGCTGTCGGAGGTGTCGCTGCGGATCACGGCCGGCGAGGCGGTCGCCATCCTGGGTCCGTCCGGCAGCGGCAAGTCGACGCTGCTGAACCTGGTCGCCGGCCTGGACCGGCCGAGCAGCGGCGCCGTGACGGTGGACGGGGTCCGCGTCGACGAGCTCGGCGAGGCCGCCTCGGCGCGGTACCGGCGGGCCAGGATCGGCATGATCTTCCAGTTCTTCAATCTCCTCGACGACCTGACCGTCGCCGACAACGTCATGCTGCCGGCGCAGCTGGCCGGAATGGCGCGCGCCGCCGCCCAGCGCCGCGCGGCGGAGCTGCTCGGCACGCTCGGCGTCGACCGGCACTCCGGCGCCTACCCGGGCCGGCTCTCCGGCGGCGAGCGGCAGCGCGTCGCGGTCGCCCGGGCGCTGATGAACCGCCCGGCGCTGCTGCTGGCCGACGAGCCGACCGGCGCCCTGGACACCGCCTCCGGCGACGACGTCCGGCAACTGCTCAACGAGCTGCGCGCCGACGGCCAGACCATCGTGCTGGTCACCCACGACCTGGCCCTGGCCGAGTCCTGCGCGACCCGCACCGTCCAGCTCGTCGACGGCCGGATCGCCGCCGATACCGCGGTGGAGCCGGTCCGATGAGCGCACTGGGCCGGGTCGTCCGCTCCGGGGTGGGCCGCCGCCGGGTGCAGACGATCGTCGTCGGGCTGGTCGTGATGATCGCGGTGACCGCCGCCGTGCTCGGCGGGTCGCTGCTGGTGGCCTCCAACGCGCCGTTCGACCGGGCCTTCGCCCAGCAGCGCGGCGCGCACCTGATCGCGCAGTTCGACGCGGGCGGAACCACCGCGGCGCAGCTCGAGGCCTCCGCACACGCGAAGGGCGTCGCCGCAGCCGCGGGCCCGTTCGGAACCGCGGCGATCAACCCCGTCGACGATCACGACCGCCCCATGCCGCCGATGACGGTGGTCGGCCGGGCCGGGCCGGGCGGGGCCGTCGACGCGGTCACGCTGACCGCGGGCCGGTGGGCGACCGCCCCCGGCGAGCTCGTGGTCTTCAGCGACGACCGGTTCCGGGGCACCTCACGATCCCTCGGCCGGGTGTGGCGGATGCCGGATCTTCCGGGCAGCCCGGCCCTGACCATCGTGGGCGTCGCCCGGTCGATCAGCGAGACCGCCGACGGCTGGGTGGCGCCGGCGCAGATCGCGGCGCTGACCGCGCCCGGCGCCCCCGGCGGCTACCAGATGCTCTACCGGTTCTCGGACGCGGAGACTCCCGCGCAGGTCAACGCGGGCCGCGCCGCGGTCGAGGCGACCCTGCCCGCCGGCGCGCTGACCGGTTCCCGGTCCTGGCTCACCACCCGGAAGGAGAACGGCAGCAACACCGCCCTGTTCGTGCCGTTCCTGATCGCGTTCGGGGTGCTGGGCGTGGTCATGGCCGTGCTCATCGTCGGCAACGTCATCGCCGGCGCGGTCAGCACCGGGACCCGCCGGATCGGCATCCTCAAGGCGCTCGGGTTCACCCCGAACCAGGTCGTGCGGGCGTACCTGGGCCAGGCGCTCATCCCCGCGCTGGCCGGCGCCGCGCTCGGCGTCGTCGCCGGCAACCTGCTGACCGCCATGGTGCTGGCGGAGACCAACCGGATCTACGGCACGTCCGACTCCGGCGTCGCGCCGTGGATCGACGCGGCGGTGGTCGCCGGGGCGCTCGCCCTGGTCACGGCGGTCGCCTGG
>NZ_JBEZXZ010000188.1:0-17637 GCF_040638275.1 Actinoplanes sp. NPDC026623
CCGGTGCCGATGTCCAGGAACTGCCGGATGCCCGCCTCGGCGACCAGGTAGCGGGTCGCGCGCCCCCCGCCGGCGCCGGTGCGCCGCCCGCCGGGTCCGGCCGTCCGGACTCCGGTGGGTCATTTCGACCCCGCGGCGGGGGGGGGCGCGGGGGCGCGCCCGCGCCGCCCGCCCCGGGCGGTCGCCCGATCGGGCGGCGAGCACCGCACCGCCGGCCGCCAGGACCACCGCCGCGGCCGCGATCAGCGCGAATGTCCTTTGCCGACTCATCGGATCCCTTCATGTCGGTCCAAAAGCCCCCCGCGCGCGGCATTCGCCCACTATGGTAACGACCATGATGAATGCGCACCGACAGTGACAACAACCTGCACCCACGGTGCGCCACCAGTCGGAAGGAGCTTCATGAAGCACTCTGCCTCACGAGGGCGGCAGCTCAAGCGTCTGGCCTCTCTCAGCGTGGCGACGGTCCTGCTCGGACTGTTGACGGCGCCCTCGAGCGGCCAGGCCCAGGCGCCGGCAGACCCCGGCACGCCGCCGGGCGTCGACGAGGTCGCAAGCACTCCGAACATCAAGCAGGTCGCATATCTGCCGAAGACGGGCCCGTTCGCGACCTCGTTCAACACGGACTGGGCCTTCAAGGGCAAGTACGCATACGGCGGCAACTACAACGGCTTCACCGTCTACGACATCAGCAACCCGAAGGCGCCGGTCGTCGCCGCGCAGGTTCTCTGCCCCGGCTCGCAGAACGACGTCTCCATCAAGGGCAACCTGCTGTTCCTCGGCACCGACTCGCAGCGCACGACCGACTCCTGCGACAACGCCGCCTCCACGGCCGCCGTGCCCGGCGACCGCTGGGAGGGCATCAAGATCTTCGACATCAGCGACCCGCTGACGCCGGCGTACCTCAAGTCGGTCAAGACGACGTGCGGCTCGCACACCCAGACGCTGGTGCCGGGCAAGCGCGGCGACCGGTCCGTCTACCTGTACGTGTCGTCCTACAACCTGGCGGCGGCGGACCAGCCGAACTGCGCCCTGCCGCACGACAAGATCTCCATCGTCCGGGTGCCGCTGTCCGACCCGGCGGCCGCGTCCGTGGTGGCGACCCCGGTGCTGTTCCCGGACGGCGGCTACGGCGGCGGCACGTCGGGCCAGTCCCCGACGACCGGCTGCCACGACATCACCGCGTACCCGGAGAAGGACATCGCCGCCGGCGCCTGCATGGGTGACGGCGTGCTCTTCGACATCTCCGTGCGCACCGCGCCCAAGGTGATCACCACCGTGCGCGACACCGTGAACTTCGCGTTCTGGCACTCGGCGACGTTCAACAACAACGCCACCAAGATCGTCTTTACGGACGAGCTCGGCGGCGGCGGCGCGGCCACCTGCAACCCGACGATCGGCCCGGACCGCGGCGCCGACGCCATCTACGACATCGTCGGCAGGGGCGCCAAGCGCAAGCTGGAGTTCCGCAGCTACTTCAAGATCCCGCGGACCAACACCGACACCGAGAACTGCGTGGCCCACAACGGCTCGCTGATCCCGGTGCCGGGTCGCGACATCATGGTGCAGGCGTGGTACCAGGGCGGCGTCTCGGTCTGGGACTTCACCAACTCGCGCAAGCCCAAGGAGATCGCGTACTGGGAGCGGGGACCCCTCTCGGCCACCAGCTTCGTGCTGGGCGGCTCCTGGTCGGCGTACTGGTACAACGGCTACATCTACTCCAACGACATCGTCAAGGGCCTTGACGTGTTGCAGCTGAAGGACCGGCGGACCAACCCCGCGCGCTGGGCGCGCACGGATCTGTTCAACGCGCAGACCCAGGACAACTACCGCCACTGGTGACACCCGCGTAAGAGTGGGCCCGGTCTCTTTGCGAGACCGGGCCCTCCGCGTCTGGCAGTGTGATCGGACGTGGAAAACCTCTGGCTGCAGAAGATCTCCGAGAACCCGGGCCACTCGCGCTGGTACATCGAGCGGTTCCGGACCCTGGCGCGGGACGGCGCGGACCTGGCCGGCGAGGCGCGCCTGATCGACGCGATGGTGCACCGCGGCGCCCGGATCCTCGACGCGGGCTGCGGCGCCGGCCGGGTGGGCGGCGCGCTCGCGGCCCGCGGCCACGCCGTCACCGGCGTCGACCTCGACCCCGAGCTGATCGAGGCCGCCGAGCAGGACTATCCGGGCCCGGCCTGGCGGGTCGGCGACCTGGCCGAGCTGGAGCTGCCGGAACGCTTCGACGTGGTCGTCTGCGCGGGCAACGTGATGACCTTCGTCGCCCCCGGCACCCGCCGCGAGATCCTCCGGCGGATGCACGGCCACCTCGCCGAGAGCGGCCGGGTGGTGATCGGCTTCGGCGCCGACCGCGGGTACCCGTTCGACGAGTTCCTGGCCGACGCGGCGGCCGCCGGGCTCACCCCCGACGTGTTGCTGTCCACCTGGGACCTGCGGCCCTTCTCCGGCACCTCGGACTTCATCGTCGCCCTGCTCCGGCCCGCCTGATCCGTCCCCGTCCCCCTCGACGCACAGTCGTTTCGCGTTCCCGAGTCAACGAAGCCACGGCCCGCAGGGACACCGCCAAAATTCAGTCCACGCGGATTCGGCCTACTCGCCGGCATGCCGAACTCCGTGCGGGTCCCGTCCGAGCGGCGGGGACACGGCTACCTCGGTCTCCGCGCTGTGCGGCAACGACGAGGCGGTGCCGACGATGAAGTGTGCCCGCTGCCAGGGCCGGTCCTCCTCCAGGAACGGCACTTCCTCAGCCGCCCATTCGTCCCAGAGCCGCTCGGCCTCAGCCTCCTGCCGGTGTAGTTCGGCCATGTCGCGCAGGAGGCCGCGGCGCCGGGCCTCGGCGAAGTCGGACTGGATCCAGATGACGACATCGATGAGCGGTGCCAGCGTTCGACGGGACACCCCGACGCCTTCAATGATCACTGTTGAGGCGTTCCGATCCAGCTCGATGCGCCCCTCGCGGACGTCTCGGTCCCAGCCCGGCGGTCGATAGGCAACCGGGCGTCCGGCGCGGAGCGGCTCCAGAACTCCGGCGATCATCAGGTCGTCCCACCCGAAACGCGAATGCCCCCACGCCACATCATCGGAATGAACGACGGCTGCGGACCGCATTCTCTGTCGGAGGCGCTCGGCCAAGGCCGTCTTCCCGCCTCCGCCGCGGCCGTCCACCGCGATGATGCGTGGGCGGCCGGTAGGGGTCCCAGCGGCCTCGCCCACCGAGCGGGCAAAGTCGGCCATCGGCTCGACGCGCCAGGGCCCAGCAGCCGGCTCACCCGGCCCGAGTTCCATGTTCGCCCTTCTACCCGCACGGAATCTCGCAGACACCACGAGGAGCACGCTCCCGCGACGTGACCATCGTCGGGCCTTCGGCGGGCGTCGGGCGGGTCAGTGTCCGAACGCCCACGCCACCATCAGCGGAAACTCTTGTTTCCAGAACGCGTCGCCGTGAGAGCCGACCCGTTCGGTCAGGACAACGTCGCCACCAGCATCACGCAGCGCGTTCGCCCACCGGGTCGCGTTGTCGCGGAAGAACGGCTCCTTGGTCCCGGCGACGAGGTAGGTGCGTGGGAGCCTGCGGGGCAGCACGGCGGGTGGCCGGTACCCCGCACCGGGCGAGGCGCAGAAGACCGCGCCGTAGATGCCGGGATGACGAAGCCCTATGGCCAGCGCAAGCTCTGCACTGGCAGAGACACCGAACGCCGCGGTTCGGTCGGCCGGCAACTCGACGCCCAGACGGGTCGCCGCCCATCGGCGCACGTCCTCGACGAAGAACTTCTCGTGTGCCGCGAACCGTTGCGGGTCGAAGGTGAACGCGTCCGTACTGCGGCCCGGTGAGTACTCGTGCAGCCGCAGCGTCTCGTCCGCCGGCCGGTGCGCGCCGACGATCATCGTGGGCGGTAGCTCGGCGGCCTCCACAGCAGCTCCCCACGACGTGAGCAACTGACCGTCACCAGCAAAGACAATCGCCTCGGGCGCAGCCGCCGGGACGTAGGCGGTGACCTCACGTCCGCCGTCGTACTCCAGCACCTCGGTGACGAGCTTGCCTGCTGTGGACGACATCGGCGTGGGCTCCTTGCTGACACGAGTAGCTGTTGGCATGTGCTCGCAACGGTGCCAACTATCGCCGAACAGCGCCAGACATAGCGACGTCACAGGACCCGCTGACGGCATCCAGCGCCCACACAAACCTCGACAGGCGGCCTGAACTGCATCAACACCATTCAGGTCGGTCCGTGGTGAACTGCTGGCCTGTTCTGCTCGTGTGGGATTACGGGGGAGCCTCGGACGCGGCAATGGAGGACCGCTCCAGACTGGCGGCACCGTGGCGACCGGTAGGCGGCGGACCGGCGTGCTGGTGGCGGTTGGTTAGCCTGGCTCGCAGCCGTCGGCTCGGATAGCTGGACGAACTGGCCCGAATGCGTCGATGGCAGGAGGAGGTTGGCATGCCGCTTGACCCGGACGACATGTTGCGCTCCTTCGAGATGCGGGTGGAGTCGCAGACTCGGCGGGCCTTGCAGCTGAGCGCGGAGCTCGAGGCGGCAGAGGTGACTGTGCGCTCAGCCGGCGGCGAGTTGACCGTGAGCGTGAATTCTGCTGGAGGGCTGGCGGACCTCGAGTTTCATCCGGAGGCCGACTCGCTGTCTCGCGAGGAGCTGGCTCAGCTCGTGCTGGTGACGTCCAGGCGGGCGCAGGCGAAGCTCGCCGATCGAGTCGGGGAGTTGGTGTCGAGCATGTACGGGTCGGATTCGAGCACTGCCGCCTTCGTCGCGGACGCCTACGCGAGCCGATACCCGGCGCCGGTCGACGGCGAGGAGGAGGGGCGCTGATGGGTATCGATCTCCCCACCGACGAGGTACGCCGGCACGCGGGCGACGTTGACGAGACCGGCCGAATGCTGGATGAGGCGCGAGCAGCGGCGTCGCACATTCGCGCTTCTTCGAACGCGTACGGCCATCTGGTCGGCCCTCTGTTCACGAATCTCTACCTGAACCCGCATGGGGATGAGGCGATCGCCGCCTACCGCAAGGCGGTGGACGGGATGCAGGCCCTGGCCGATTCGCTGAGGGCCATGGCGGACGACTTCGATCACAGCGATGAGCGCGCGGCGGCGCGTCTGCGCGGCACGCGATGAGCGACGGCGCGGCGATCTCGCGGCCTTCGTTGATCGCTCCAGAGGCGGAAACCAAGTGGTACGAGGGCGCCGGCATCGTCGAGGCGGCCATGGGGGCCAAGGACGGCTTCGCCGAGGACAACCTCCTCGCCGGTTTCGGTAACTCGGCCGTGGTGGGGCTGAGCGCGCTCGGCGCGATCATGGATCCCTTCCAGGCGATCTTCGCCGCCGGCGTGGGATGGCTGATGGAGCACGTCGATTGTCTGCGGGAACCCCTGGACTGGCTGGCCGGTGATCCTAAGGAAATCGAGGGGCACGTCGCCACCTGGCGCAATCTGCAGGGCCGCACGTATGAGGCGGCGGAGTACTTCGCCGGTCAGGTTCGCTCAACGACCGCGCGGTGGGGGTCGGAGGCGGCCGCCGCATACCGGGCGAAAGCCTCCGAGATGGCCGACGGTGCCCTCGCCCTGGGCGAGGTGGCCGACGCCATGGCCGAGGCCACGCTCATCGCCGGCTCGGTTGTCGGTGTCGTGCGAAACACCGTGCGTGACCTGATCGCCGAGGTGGTGGGCGCCGCCGTCTCGAAGGCGCTGCAGGCGTTGCTGGTGGTGACGATCCCGAAGATCGTCGCCGAGGTGGCGCTGATGGTGGCCGAGTACACCGGCAAGATCATGCAGGTGTTGAGGCGGCTTACCGACGCGATCAGCGCCCTCGGCGGAAAGTTCCCGGCGCTGGCCGAGGTCTGTACCCGGATCACGAAGGTCATGGACAGTGCCATCTCGGAGACGACGTATGGATCGCTGGTCCTCAACTCGTCCAAGCTCCACACGGCGGACAGTTACATCGCCGACAGTGACGGTGCGGCGGCGGCGTACAAACATGCCTACCGGACTCTGGCGCAGGGCGATGCCGTGGTCTACGGAACCAAGGCCAGGGTCGCCGTCGATGCCCTGCGTGAAGGGGTCAAGATGAACAGCATCCAGAACGGCAGCGCCACCGCCGACACCTTGACGGGTGAGCAGCCCGCGCCGCCGTCTGTCGAACTGCCGCTCTGAGCGTTTGTACTCCTGCAGGCGAGGTGGGAAATGACCGACGACGAACAGCGGGCGGCAGAACGCAGGCGCCGGATGGACGAGTTGCTCGCCCAAGCCGAAACAGACGTCAGCCGAACCCGTGCGGCGAACGACAAGCCTGCCGCCCGTCCTGTCGTGGAGGCGCGGCGTGGGACCTTCCGGCGAGGGTTGCTTGGCGTGCTGCTCCTGCTCGGCCTGGCGTTGGTCCTGGGCGGGACGGCCGCGACCCTCGGGCGGTTCACCGGTGCCGATTTCGACGAGGCACGCCGGCACGGCACCGCCACGGTAGAGAAGTGCCAACGGCGCGGACCGGTCACCTTGAAGGGATTCGGTTACGTCGACCAGTGCGTCGTCGCCGTCAGCTGGAACACCGGCCCGGCGTCGCGGGTCGTGATCGACGAGCCCGGCTTCATGAAAGGTGAGGCGCCCGGCGACACCTTCCAGATCGGTGAGAACTCGGGTAGTCGAGGCAGCGTCAGCTACTCGCGCCCCGAACTCCCGGATCGCGGCTGGGTGGGCTGGGTATCCGCCTTCGTCGGTCTTCTCGCGGTTTTTGCCCTCCTGGCCGTCTACTTCTACCTGAGGGACGTCATCAAGGATCTACGGCGCCGCGCGTGACTGGATGGCGCCAGGCGCGTCGACCGGTCCTGACGATCGTTTCCTGACCCGGACGTTGCCTCGCCAGATGCCCAGGTCATCAGCGGTTGTTCAGGCTGAAGTGCATGTAGTCCCTGAGGGTGTGCCACCCGCCGCCCCAGTAGAAGCCCTGCTCGGTGAAGGCCCGGACCGCGCCGGAGGCATGCATCATGCCCCGGCGGTGCAGGCTGCGCAGCTGGAAGCCGGTGCCGGCCGTGATGGCGGCGCCGCGGACCATCGGGTTCTGCACCGGGTTGACGTCGATGGCCTGGCCGTACGCGTGCTGGGACCAGGCGGTGCTCCCGCTCACCCGCCGGCAGCTGTACGCGGCGGTGACCGTACCCATGTCCGAGAGGTAGGGCGCGTTGAGCGCCATCGGGCTCATGCCCTGGATCCGGAACCGCATCCGGTAGAGCGCCTGGAAGGCCCGCTGCGTCCGGGTGGCGATGGTGCGGTGCACGATGATGCTGCCCTGGTGCGCGGCGCCGTAGAAGTCGATGTAGGTGACCCAGACCTTGCGCAGGTCCGCGGGCTGGACCGGGCACCGGTCCGCGGCGTTCCAGTTGACGGCCGCGGGCGTGACCGTCTCGACCCACGAGCGCCAGCCGCTGAGCCGGCCGGTGGGCGGCTTGGTCAGGTTGAGCACGCCGTCGACGCTGGGCTGATTGGGCTTGAGGATGCCGTTCCAGGCGCGCAGGTCGCGGCGCCGGATCCGGTGGGCGGCGGCGATGCTCTTGATCGTCTCGCCCGGCCGCACCACGTGATGGGGCGGTGCCGCGGCGGCGGGCGTGAGCATCGGGGGGACCGGCGCGGCGGGTGCCGGTGTCGGCGTGGGCGTCGGTATTGGTGTCGGTGTCGGTGTCGGTGTCGGTGTGGCGAGGATCAGGGCGCTGAGGAGTGTGGGCAACCGTTTCACACGCCCCATTACGCTATGGATCACCTCCGAACAAGGGCAAAACCCGAAAAGTCCTCACATATCGAGCGGTGCACCGCGAGACTCTCGACGGCATCGGCGGGCCGTCGCGCTACCGTTCCTGAAGCAGGTTGCTGAGGAAGAGGTGTTTCGCGATGAGCGCTGAGAAGGCCGTACTCGCCGGTGGCTGTTTCTGGGGGATGCAGGACCTGATTCGCAAGCGGCCCGGGGTGATCTCCACTCGGGTCGGCTACACGGGTGGCGACGTGGCCAACGCCACCTATCGCAACCACGGCACCCACGCGGAGGCGATCGAGATCACCTTCGACCCCGCCGTGACGTCCTACCGCGACCTGCTCGAGTTCTTCTTCCAGATCCACGACCCGTCGACCGTCAACCGGCAGGGCAACGACATCGGCGTGAGCTACCGCTCGGCGATCTTCTACGTCGGCGACGAGCAGAAGCGCGTCGCCGAGGACACCATCGCCGACGTGGACGCCTCGGGCCTGTGGCCGGGCAAGGTCGTCACCGAGGTGACCGCGGCGGGCCCGTTCTGGGAGGCCGAGCCGGAGCACCAGGACTACCTGGAGCGCATCCCGGACGGCTACACCTGCCACTTCGCGCGTCCGGGCTGGAAGCTGCCCCGCCGGGCAGGCTGACGCGTCGACTCCGTTCACTGCCACCGATACTCTGCATGCGAAACGGGCCGGACCGCAGAGTGGAGACCGTTGAAGGTGAGCCTCAACAAGACTCAGATCGCACTGGTGGCCGGCGTGGCCATCCTGGTCCTGGGTGGACTGGCGATCGGCCGTGCCGCCCGCGATGAGGGCCCCGGCACGCTCGACGACGCGGCGACCCAGGCCTGCGACGACTTCGCCGCGGGCGTCGACGCCGCCGAGACCAAGACCGAGCGGCTCGCCCTGGCTGACAAGGTGAACAAGTCGTCGGCCCAGAGCGACAACGAGGCCATCTCGGAGCAGGCGGCGGCGATGGGCCGCAGCGCCAACGGCAGCACCAAGGAGTGGCAGGCCGGCGCCGACGCGCTGACCCAGGCCTGCCGCGACGCCGGCTGGAGCTGACCGAACCGCTTTCGAAGCCGCCCCGGGGCACCCGCCCTGGGGCGGCTTTTCGCTGCCTGCGGTCGGCGGTTGGGCTGGACGTTCCCGTCCGGGCAGACGGTCACCCAGGCCTGGAACGCGAAAGCGCGGTCACCGGCTCGCCCACCTGAGCTGAGGTTGACATGAATCGATGGATCGACTGGTGTTGGCGTCAACATCCTTCGATGTCGCAGGAGGTTCGATGTCAACGAGACGACGCTGGGCGGCCACCGCCGCCGCAGCCGTTCTGACCGCCGGGCTGCTCACCCATCCGGGAGCGGGCGTCGCGGCGCCAACCACCTCGGTCGACCTGGCCGACACGGCGACCGCCCTGGTCCGCTTCCGGTTACCCGACGAGGCCATGTTCCGGGACCTCGTCGCCGAGGGCGCCGACGTCGCGGCCCGCCCGCGGACCACGCCCGGCCAGGTGATGGCCGACCTGGTGGTCACCGGCCGGCAATTGGACGCGCTGGTGGCACGCGGCGCGGTGGCCGTACAGGTGATCCCGACGCAATCGGGCGGCGCGCGCCGGGTGGCGCCGCTCGCCGAGGACACCCTGCAGTTCCTGCAGGCGTACTGGTGGAGCAGCGGGGGCAGGACGTTCCTGCAGACGCAGGTGGCCACGTCGGCGTCGGACGATCCCGACGTCGAGATCACCGTGACCTGGACGACCGCCGACGGCACCACCGGCAGCTTCCCGCTGTCGAGGTTCGAGGACTCGGGCGAATACCAGTACCACGTGGCGCTGCCGCAGCGGCTGCCCGCGCGGCCGATCCGGGTGAGCGCGACCTCCAGCCTCGGCGGCACCTCGCGGGTGATCACCCCGGCGGCCTGGCCGAACGCGACCCCGCCGCCGCAGCCGAGCGGATACCAGCGGGACTTCATCGACGCGTATATGACGCCGACGGACATCAGCGCCCGCATCCGGCGGCTGGCACGGCAGTACCCGAACCTGGTCGACGTGCTGAACCTGCCGAATCGCACCCAGGGCTACCGGCGGACCGCGGCGGCCTACCTCGGCGATCCGGCCGCTGCCGCCGTGGTCGTCGAGTCGGTGAAGTTCGGCGACCAGGGGCTCAACGGCGTACAGGTGCGCACCGTCGACCCGCAGCGGCCGAACAGTCCGCTCGGCGCGGCGTACCGGGACCGGGTCTTGACCGTGAGTCTCGCCACCGATGCCGGCGGCAAGGTGATCAGCTCGACCGACGACGTCGCGGCCTTCGTCTCGGCGCGCTACCCGCAGCGGTTCCGGGCCTTCGTCGAGGACGGATCGGCGGGCCTGCCCATGCCGGTGGCCGGGCCGGCCCGCCTCGACGACGGCCTCGAGGGCACCGAGGTGCCGCGGCGGCCGTGGACCGTGCAGGCGCTGCGGATCGGCGCGGTCCGCGACGGCTCGCGGACCGGCGTGCTGACGTATTCGCAGGAGCATGCCCGCGAATGGGCGACGCCGCTTGTCACCCTGGAGTTCGCGGAGCGGCTGCTGGCCAACTACGCGACCGACGCCGAGACGCGCTCGCTGCTGAACTCGGTCGAGGTCTTCATCATCCCGACGGTGAACCCGGACGGCGCCAACTACTCCTTCAACGACTTCAACTTCCAGAGAAAGAACCTGGTCAACCACTGTACGGGCGCGGCACGTGACCCGGCCCGGCGTGACTCGTGGGGCGTCGACGTCAACCGCAACTACGCGGTCGGTTCGTACTTCGACGGGTACGTGGGAGGTAGCGGCAACTGCCTGTCGGGCACCTACTCGGGCACCGCCGAGTTGTCGGAGGCGGAGAGCAGCAACGTGGTGGCGCTCGCGGAGGCGCACCCGAACATCGGGTTCTCGCTGAACGTGCACAGCTACGGCGGCTACTTCATGTGGTCGCCGGGCGCGTACAAGGCGGCGGGCCGGATCACGCTGCCCCGGCCGTCGATCGACGAGTCGAAGTACTTCCAGGACAGCGCCCGCCGCATCGTCGGCGCGATCGCGGCGTCGCGGGAGACGGTGACGTGGCCCGCGTACACGGGTCCGGTGGCGGACGTGCTGTACTCCGCGGCCGGCAACTCGGCCGACCACCTGTACTACGACCTGGGAATCGTGGCCTGGAACTTCGAGGTGGGCAACGACCGCTGGAACGAGGCCACCCAGAATTGGGACGGCGTCGGCTTCCAGCCGCCGTTCGACGAGGCGCACGCGGAGTCCCAGGAGTACGCGGACGGACTGATGGAACTGGTACGCGTCGCCCGTGACCGGGGCGCGGCGCTGCCCTGACGCCCGTGACCGGGTGGCCGGGCGTTCGCCCGGCCACCCGGCGCGTCGCTCAGGTGCGGGCAATCCAGGATGACGATCCGGCCGCACGCGTGCCTTGCGGCTGCCGATCTCGGAGGCGGACCGCGGCGTCGCTCGGGCTTTATTCGCTGGCGGGTGCCGGGAGGGTCGCGCAAACTGTGTTCCAGCACCGGAACGCCGCGAAATGCGACCGGGATCTCGAGGGGAGTTGAGCCGTCATGTTGCAGCAGTTTGCGACGTTCAACGGGATCAACCTGCGCGTGGTCACGGCGAATCTGCATCTCCGCGGCCTGTGGCGGTGGAGCGGTTAGCGCGGCATCAGACGCGCTTGAACCGCCCGCCTCGAGCCGAGGACCGGGCGGTTTTTCTTTTTGACAACTCAACAGTGGATGGCATGCAACGCCAGCGAAGCAGAACGGGATCTGCGCCTGTCTCGTAAACAGGAGGAAGCCGGTTCGAGGCCGGCCGCCGGCTCTGACGCATCGATCCGGCGTCGCCCAATGGCAGGGCAGCGGACTGTTAATCCGTACGGTGGTGGTTCGAATCCACCCGCCGGAGCTGCAACACATGCCCGCGTAGCTCAGCTGGAAGAGCACCGGTCCTACAAACCGATTGTCCCAGGTTCAAGTCCTGGCGCGGGTACGGCCCCGGCCCGGTCGACCGGCTTTCGCCGGCGGCCAGGGCGCGGGAAAAATGGCGATCATGGTGTACCGGTGGTGCACACCAGGTTGTGGCCCTGGAGGTCGCGGGTTCGACTCCCCGTGATCGCCCGATGCATGCCATCCACTGGCGAGTCCCCTAGGTTCGGACGCGTGATTACCGAATCCGCCGCGCCGCCGACGCTGGTGGTGATCCGCGGAAACTCCGCGAGCGGCAAGACCACCGCGGCCCGCGAGGTCCGCCGCCGCTACGGCCGCGGCTGCGCCCTGCTCGAGCAGGACCAACTGCGTCGCATCGTGCTCCGGGAGCACGACAGCGACGACTTCGCGCCGGTCGCCCCCGCCTTCATCGCGACGACCGCACGCACCGCCCTCGGCCTCGGCTACCACGTCGTGCTGGAGGGCATCATGCACGCCGTCCGGTATGGCGCCGCCCTGAGCCGGCTCATCGGCGAACACCCGGGCCCGAGCCACGTGTACTACCTCGATGTGCCGTTCGACGAGACCGTCCGCCGGCACGGCGGGCGCGACCTTGCCGCCGACGTCACCGCCGAGCAGCTGCGCGAGTGGTACACGGCCCGGGACCTGCTCGGGGCCGACGGCGAGCTGGTCATCGCCGAGACCTCCGATCTCGAGCAGACCGTCACCACGATCCTGCACGCCAGCGGCCTGGCGCGGACCGCGGCGCTGACGCCCTGCCCGCGGCTCTGCCGCCGCTGCGCGGCGGACCCGGCCTGACCGGCACGTCCACTGATTGAGCAGCGTCTATCTGATTGGCCTCGCGGGTGCTAGCTTCACTCGCGTGCCGACTCAATCCGCCACAGTGGACGAAACGGCGGCGGAGCCGGCCGCGGACCGGCGGCCGCCGCGGCGCCTGTCGGCGCTGGCCCGGCACGAGTGGGTGGTGGCCTGCGCCTCCGCGCTGCTGCTCGCGGTGGGGATGATCTGGCTGATCCCGCCGTACGCCGTCTGGATCATGTCGGCCGGAGAGATCAGGCCGATCATCGCCGATCCGGCGCGGACCATCATCGGCGACGGCGGCGACCCGAGCGGTCAGGCCTGGCTCCTGGCCTGGGACGGCCACGCGCTCCGGCACGGCCTCGACGGCCTCTGGAACACCAACGCGTTCTACCCCGACACGTACGGGCTGGCCTTCAACGACAGCCTCCTCGGGTACGCCCCGGCCGGCCTGTTCGGCAGCGGGCCGGGCGACGCGATCCTGCGCTACAACATCGTCTTCGTGCTGGCCTTCGCCCTCGCCTACCTGGGCGGCTACGCCCTGGTGCGCCAGCTCGGCGCCAACCGGGTCGGCGCCGCCGTCGCCGGGGCGGTGTTCGCCTACGCGCCCTGGCGCTACGGGCACGACGGGCACCTGAACATCCTGTCCACCGGCGGGATCGCGCTCGCCGTGGCGATGCTCGCCCGCGGGCACGGCTGGTCGCTCACCCACGGCTACCGGCCGCGGCGAACCCGGCCCGGCTGGGCGATCGCGGGCTGGCTGGTCGCCGTATGGCAGATCCTCCTCGGCTTCGGCATCGGCCTGCCCTTCGCCTACCTGCTCGCGGCCGGCTGCCTGGCGGCCGTCGTGGGCTGGCTGATCACCGGCCGCCCCGCCCTGGGCCGGCGGCTGATCCTGGCCGACATCGCCGGCGGCCTCGCCTTCGCCGCCGCCACCGGCTATCTCGCCATGATCTACCTGCGCGTCCGCGAACTGCATCCGCAGACGCCCCGGTCCTGGGAGTACATCGCGCTGTTCTCGCCCACCTGGCGCGGGCTGGTGACCGCACCACGCCCCTCGCTGCCCTGGGGCACCTGGCACGAGGCGGCCCGCGCCGCGATGGGCAACGCCCCGAACGAGAAGGTCCTGCTCTGCGGATTCGCGCTGTACGCGCTGGCCGGCGCCGGCCTGTTCGCCTCGATCTGGACGATCCGGCAGCGCGTGCTGCTCGGCGTCGCCATCGTGATCGGTGTCCTGCTCGCGCTCGGCACCAACGGCCCGCTGTACGTCTACCTCTTCCGGTACCTGCCCGGCTTCGACGGCGCCCGTACCCCCGGCCGGCTGATCCTCTGGCCGACCCTGCTGCTGGGCGTGCTCGCCGCGGGACTGATCACCCACCTGAGCCGCCGGGCCGCCGAGGCCTCCCGGCCGGAGTACGCCCGCACCGCCGCCCGGGTCGTCGCCGTGCCCCTGCTGATCGTGGTCCTCTTCGAGGGCATGCCGAGGCTCGACCACGTGCCCGTGCCCGTGGCCCCCGCCGCGCTGGCGGCGGCGACGGCGCCGCTGATGGTGCTGCCGTCCGACGAGGGCATCGACCTCAGCGTCATGCTGTGGTCCACCGCCGGCTTCCCCACCATGGTCAACGGCGCCGCGAGCATCATCACCCCCGACCACCAGGCGATCCGCGACCTGATGCAGACGTTCCCCAGCCCGCCCAGCCAGGCCCGCCTGCGCGAGCTGGGCATCCGCAGCGTGGTGGTGGTCCGCGACCGGGTGATCGGCACGCCGTTCGAGCCGGTGCTCAACGCCCCGCCCACCCCCGGCGTCACCCGCCGCGACATCGGCCCGGACGTCCTCTACACCCTGGACTGACCACGCCGCAGCCCGGTCATCCCTCAACAGGCCCTCGGCCGGCGTCGCGTTCACGGTGTGTCCTTGTCGAGGTCGGCGCAGGCCCGTTCGTGCGGCAGCAGCGGCCGGAGCGTGACCCAGACGATCTCGTCGCCGGATGCCCACTGGGCGCTGTCGGTCGCTCGCGGAGGCACGCTGGTGAGCGGCGTGCACAGGCCGACGTACGTCCGGACGCCGGAGGCGAGGTCCGTTCCCCCCGGCCACGGCCGGGCCGCCGCCTCGCTTTCCCGGTTGCCGTATCCCCCGGTGACGAGCGCGGCGTAGGTGGCCGGCCGGTACGGCGTGGTCGCCGTGGCGGCGATCAGGGTGCTCAACGTCCGGCGGAACCGGACGATCCGGCCGCGCCGGCCCGATTCTCCCCGCGAGGGAGTCGTCACCGTCGTGGTGTACGTCCGCCCGCCCGATCGCAGCGTCACCACCAGCAGCGAACCGTCGGTGGCCTCGACCGGCGAGGGCAGCCGCCGGTCCTGGGCCAGCCCGGCCTGGTGTGCCAGCCGGTAGATGTACCGGTACTGCTGCGGCGTGAGGGTGTGTTCGGCGGCCCGTTGCAGCGCGCCGTCCTGACCGGCCGGGACGATCACCCGGCCGCCGCCAAGGATGGTGACCTCGGGCATCTCGGCCCGCTCGGAGGGGCCCACCAGGCTGCGCCACTCCTTCACCTGCAGCACGGCGGCGCCGGGGTCCGCGGGCGGTTCTGGTACCCGCAGGTATGGCGCCTGGATCGATCCGGTGAACATGGCGAGGACGGCCACGGCCTCGCCGGCGAGGGTCAGCAGGCGCATCCCTGTCCGACGCCGGGGCCGCCACCCCGGTTCCCGTGACGGGAGTCCCGCCCAGGCGCGACGATCTCGGCGAACGGACGATCAAGCCCTCATCGACGATGCCGCCCAGGTACGGTGTGTGATCAGGGCTTACTTCATATAGTACGCAAAGCGCACCTGGGGCCGTGTGTAACGGCCGAGGGCTTGCCTGCGTGGGGGTCCGGTCATGTTCCACCTGTCAGCGCGTCGGCACCTGAGACTGGCTCTGGCCGACGTCAGTCACCGCGTGGCCTCGTCGTCGACGATCCTGTTGGTCTTGGCCGTCGTGGCTGTCACCGTGGCGGCCGTCTACGCCGTGGTGGCGGAGTCGCCGGTGCCGGCGGTGGCGTTCGGCATGATGGCGGTCGGGCCATGCCTGGCCGTGGGCGCCTCGAAACCCCGAGCCGTCGCGGCCATCGGCGCCTACGCACTGGTGCTGACCATGTGGATCTCCACGGCCAGGGGGCTGTGGGAGACGACCACGGAGACGAGGCGCCTGCTGCTCATCACCTGCATCTCCGCGCTGTGCATCGGCTTGGCGCACGGCCGACAGGTCGCGGAGGAACAGGCGGCCGAGAGCCGGGCGAGACTCGAGGAGATCGTCCGGTCGTCGGGCGATGCGATCATCACCGCCTCCCTGGACGGCGACATAACAGGATGGAATCCGGCCGCCGAACGCATCTACGGCTACACCGCGCAGGAGGCGATCGGGAGCGGTATCGCGATGCTCGGCGTTACGTCGGACGAAATCTCCGTCACCGCGCGGCTGGTCCACCACCATCGGCTGGACGACTTCGAGGTCGAGCGGAAACGCAAGGACGGCAGCATCGCGGTCGTTTCGCTCAGCATCGCGGGCCTGCTCAACCGCGACGGCGACGTCTTCGAGGTCTGTACCACCCATCGGGACCTCACCGCACAGAGGGCCGTGGAGGCCCGCGAGCGGCAGTTGAGTGACCGGTCTGCTCAGGCCGAGCGGCTGGAGAGCCTGGGCCGGCTCGCCGGTGGCGTGGCACACGACTTCAACAACCTGCTCGCGATCATCCTCAACTACACCGACTTCGCCATCGAACAGGGCGCCGGCGTCGGCAGCGCGCAGGACGACCTCGCCCGGGTCCGCGGCGCCGCCGACCGCGCCCGAATGCTCTGCCGCCAGCTGCTGATATTCGCCAAGTCCGAGCCGACCCATGCCGAGGCGATCGACCTGAACCTGATCCTCGTCGACTCCCGCGACCTGCTCGCCCCGATGCTCGGCGAGCACATCGAGTTGGTCGTACGCCGGGCGGCAGAGCCCCTCATGGTGCAGGCCGACCGCACCAAACTGGAACAGGTCCTACTCAACCTCATCATCAACGCGCGCGACGCCATGCCCAACGGCGGCACCGTCGTCGCGGAGGCGACCGCGACCGACATCAACGAGGAGCAGATCGGCGTCCACCCCGCGATACCACCGGGGACCTATGTCGAGGTTCTGGTCCGCGACACCGGCGTGGGTATGCCACCGGAGTTGGCCGCACACATCTTCGAGCCGTTCTTCACGACCAAGTCGAAGGACCGCGGCACCGGCCTGGGCCTGGCCACGGTCTACGGCATCGTCACCGAGGCCGGCGGCGGCATCGGTGTCGACTCCGAGGTCAACGCGGGCACCACGTTCCGCGTGCTGCTCCCGGTCGCCGCCGAGCCCGCGACGCAGGCCGGCGAGTCGACGCCGACGCGCCCACCCGCCGTACACGACAAGCATGTGCTCGTCGTCGAGGACGACGAGGGCGTGCTGGACCTCGTCGCGCGCATCCTCGAGGAGCACGGCTACACCGTCACCGCGGCCGGCGACGGATCGACCGCGCTGGAGGAGGTCGACCGCAAGCACTTCGACCTCCTGCTCACCGACGTCATCATGCCCATCATGCCCGGCCCGACGCTGGCCAAGCTCATCCAGCAGACCCAGCCCCAGCTACCCGTGCTCTTCATGTCCGGGTACACCAAGAGCCTGCTGGGGGCCCATCACGCCCTTGACCCCGACATCGAACTGATCCAGAAGCCGTTCACCGCCGACGAGCTACTCGACCGGATCCACCGGCTCCTGACCGCGGTCGCCGCGCCCGAAACCGACCGCCTCGCCGCCGGGCGACGCTGACTCCCGGCCGGGCGATCGGCCGGTCAGAGCAGCGGTTCGATATGGCGGCTGGGCAGCGGGCCGGGCCGGGCCATGTAGTAGCCCTGGCCGAGTTCGACGCCGAGGGAGCGGAGCTTCTCGTGCTCGGCGTGGGTCTCGATGCCCTCGGCGATGAGCATGGCGCCGGTTTCGCGGGCGAAGGTGGCGAGCGCGCGGGCGAGGGCGGTGCGGATCGGGTCGGTGTCGATGTCGCGTACGAGGGTGATGTCGAGCTTGATGATGTCGGGCCGCAGCTGCAGGACGTGGCTGAGGCTGGCGTATCCGGCACC